>JASJEC010000040.1 GCA_030064845.1 Kiloniellales bacterium | reverse complement strand
TCGGCGGTCTGCTACCGCGCGGCCTCGCTCTCGCTCGGCGGCGAGGGCTTCCTGGTTCAGGCCGCCTTCACCCTGGCCTGCGTCACGGTCTTCCAGACCTTCGCCATGACCGCCTGGTTCGCCTGGCGTGAGCCCGCGACCCTTGGCCGGGTCGCCGGCTCCTGGCGCCAGGCGGCCTGGATCGGCGTGGTCGGCGTGACCGCCTCGGCCTGCTGGTTCATCGCCATGACGATCCAGAACGCCGCCTATGTCAGGGCCCTCGGCCAGATCGAGCTGGTCTTCACCTTCATCGCCTCGGCGCTGGTCTTTCGCGAGCGCAGCAATCGGAAGGAGCTGGCCGGCGTCGCCCTGGTCGTGGCCGGCCTGCTGCTTCTGCTGCTGGCCGGTTGACAGAGGCCGGGGCGGGCGGCTTAGCTCTGGCCATGGCGATCACGGTTCAGAGCATCCACCGCTACGCCCTCAAGGGGCTCCCTGGGGAGACCCTGGAGCGGACCGAGCTGGCGCCCGGCGAGGGCCTGCCCCACGACCGGCGCTTCGCCATGGCCCACGGCACCACCCAGTTCGACCCGCGGAACCCCGAGTGGATGCCCAAGACCAACTTCCTCATGCTGATGAAGGACGAGAAGCTGGCCAAGCTGCGTACCCGCTTCGAGCCCGAGACGGGGCGCCTGTCGATCGAGCGTGACGGCAAGCAGGTGGTCTGCGGCACGGTCACCGAATCGATGGGCCGCACCCTGATCAACCAGTTCTTCGCCAGCTACATGGCCGGGGCGACCCGCGGCGCGCCCAAGCTGGTTGAGGCCGAGGGGCACCGCTTCTTCGACATTCCCGAGAAGACCGTCTCAATCATCAACCTGGCGAGCGTCCGGGACCTGGAGCGGGTCGCGCGGCAGAGCATCGACCCCCTGCGCTTCCGGGCCAACGTCTACATCGAGGGCGCGGCGGCCTGGGAGGAGTTCGGCTGGGTCGACCGCAAGATCACCCTCGGCGGGGCCGGGCTCGAGGTGGCCGCCCGCATCGACCGCTGCGCCGCGACCCACGTCAACCCGGCGACGGCCGAGCGCGACCTCAACGTGGTGCGCTTCCTCAAGGCGGGCTTCGGCCACATCGACATGGGGATCTACGCCCGGGTGGTCTCGGGCGGACCCCTCGCGGTCCGCGACGCCCTGACCCTGGCCTAAAACGGGCGCTGGAGCCGCGACTCCGGGCCGGCTGCGCGCCCGGGGCTGATCTTCCTACATATCTGATCTTTCTACACAAAGGTCACAGTCTTCGGACTTTGTTAAGGCTTGGCGCAGACTATATTGCACCGCAGCATTCCGTTGCATCCCGCGAGCGCCCTTGCCGCTGTCATGGCGGCGCTCGCCACCCCGGACGAGAGGGAAGGGCACTTGGGAACGCAAGACAGAAAGGCCGACGGCCCGACGTGGCAGGCGCGGCTCGGCGAGGCCGCCCGGCAGCTGCTGGGCGCGGCTCCGGCGGCGCCGGAGGGATCGAAGCCCATCGCGCTCGCGCTTCAGGGCGGCGGCTCCCACGGCGCCTTCACCTGGGGCGTCCTCGACCGCCTGGTCGAGGAGGAGTCGCTGCACATCGAGGCGCTCAGCGGCGCCAGCGCCGGCGCCATGAACGCGGCGGCCTTCGCCTGCGGCTACCTCGAGGGCGGCCGCGACGGCGCGAAGGAGCGGCTCGCGGCGCTCTGGCAGTCGGTCGCCAAGATCGGCAGCATGGCGCCGGTCGGCACCCACCCGCTGAGCCACCTGCTCGGCGGGCTCCTGGGCGAGGGCGGCAACCTGCGGCTACTGTCCCAGGTCACCTCGCCCTATCAGCTCAACCCGCTCGACATCAACCCACTGCGCAGCCTGGTCAACGAGCTGATCGACTTCGGCCGCCTGCGGCGCACGCGCAAGCTGAAGCTCTTCATCTCGGCGACCAACGTGCACACCGGCAGCCCGCGGCTGTTCAGCAACGGCGAGATCACCAGCGACGTCCTGCTGGCCTCGGCCTGCCTGCCGAACCTGCACCGGGCGATCGAGATCGACGGCGACTACTACTGGGACGGCGGCTTCACCGCCAACCCGCCGGTGCTGCCGCTGGTGCACAAGGCGGCGTCCCCGGACATCCTGATCGTGCACATCGACACCCAGGCGCAGCACGACCTGCCGGTCTCGGCCTCCGAGATCGAGAAGCGCCTTCAGGCGGTGCTCAACAACGCGCCGCTGATCCGCGAGATCCACCTGATCACCGAGCTGCGCTCGGCCGTGCCGTCCGACAGCGATCTGGGCCGGCGGCTCAAGGGGCTCGGCCTGCACCATATCCTGCCGCCGGACTCCATGACCCGCAGCGAGGTCGGCAGCAAGCTGAAGACCGACTCGAAATTTCTGAACACGCTGAAGGATCTGGGGCGGGCCTCCGCCGAACACTGGCTGGCCGACCATCTGGGCCAGCTGGGCCGCGGCCGCGCGCCCGAGTTCGAGGACCGGCTGCTCGAGCACTCGAGGCCGGGCTTCGCATCGACTCGCCGCTACCGGATGACCGGCAGCTGAGACGCTACGCAAAAATCTAGGTAGAGAGGCCCTCGGACTCCGCGTCGGACGCGGGTGACCCGCCGTCCTTTTCCTCGGGCGCGGTGTCCTCGTCGCTCTTGGCAGCGCCATTCGCCTTACGGCGTCCGCGCGGACGGCCGCGCGCGGCGCGGCGCGGTGGCGCCTCTTCGTCGGAACCGTCACTCTTCGCGGCCCCGTCGCCCTTCCCGTTGCCGGCTTCGTCGCCCGCGTCGGCCTCGGTCTCGCTCTGCGAGGCGCCGCGGCGGCGACCGCCGCCGTCGCTACCCGCCGGGGCGGCGTCGGGCGCACCGTCGACCTGCGGCGGCCACATGCCCTGGGCCTGGTTCTGGTCGATGAAGGGCTGCTCCATCTCCAGGGGCGGCTGCTCGGACGGCCCGGGCTGCTGGCCCTGTTGGCCGCGCGTCTGCTCGCGGTCCCGCGGCTGGTCGGCCCCGTTCTGGCTATGCTCGCCACGGCCTTGCTGCGGGTTGGCCCGCCGCGGATCGGTCGAGTCGTTCATGATCCGGAAGTAGTGCTCGGCGAACTGGAAGTAGCCCTCGGCGGCGACACGGTCTCCCGATGCGGCGGCGTCGCGCGCGAGCGAGAGGTACTTGTCGTAGATCTGTGTCGCGTTGCCCCGAACGCGTACATCGGGGCCGTGGCTGTCGTAGGTCTGGCTACGCGGTGAACCGTGTTGCTTTCTGTTCGGCCGGCCACGAGGCCGCCGCACATTGTTCGCTGGTCTCATGTTTCGTTACTTTAGCCCGTTGAATGAAAGCGGAGGCAAATCCACTCGCGTCCCCTCGCCCACCGTCATCCCGACGATTTTGCGAGCGCCCTTCACGCGGCCTTTTGGGGATCGCGGCGCGTCCCTCTGGAACGCTGGAGCCATAAGCTCAGGACCCAAAGGTAATGGTGTTCGCGTGGCATTCCAACCCATTTTTTTGCCCTCGATCAATTCTCGGCCCGGTCTCGCTCAGAGCCCGGCGAGGATGCAACGTTCCAGCCCGGCGAGATCGCAACGACGATCGAACACGCGCAGTCCTGCTCTGCTCAGAATCTCGACAACGCAATCGGCCTGGCCGGCGCCGACCTCGAGGGCCAGGATGCCGTCGCGGGGGAGAAGCCGGCCCACCCCCTCTGCCAGGCGACGGTAGGCATCCAACCCGTCTTCGCCGCCGCACAGCGCGCCTCGGGGATCGTAGAGCGCGACCTCCGGCGCCAGTGCGGCCATGTCCGAGTTGATTATATAGGGTGGATTACTAACGATAACTTTCCACTCACCGCCGAGGCTCTCGCACCAGTCGCCGACCACGAAGCGGCTGCGCGCCGCGAGGCCGAGACCGTACGCGTTCGCCCTGGCCTGGCGCGCCGCCTCGAAGCTGCGGTCGAGCCCGAGGCCGAAGGCGCGGGGCAGCTCGGCCAGGAGGGCGAGCAGGAGGCAGCCGCTGCCGGTGCCGAGATCGAGAATCGGGATCGCGGCGTCGCGGTCGGCGCAGCGCTCGAGCACGGCCTCCACCAGGGTCTCGGTCTCGGGGCGCGGGTCGAGGGTCGCCGGCCCAAGAGCGAACTCCAGGCCCCAGAACTCCCGCCGGCCCAGAATGCGCGACACCGGCTCGCGCGCCGCCCGACGCGCCACGAAGCCCTCGAAGCGCGCCGCCGCCGCCGCCGCCAGCCGCCGTTCCGGCCAGGCGGCGACTTGGGCGGCGTCGGCCTCCAGGGCCTCGGCCAGGAGCAGGCGGGCGTCGCGCCGCGGCTGTTCCACGCCGGCGTCCGCGAGGCGCGCCGCCGCGCGCCCGAGGGCTCGTCCGACGGTCTCGCCGTCCACCGCCGCGCGGCTCATTCCGCGGCGGCGAGCCGGGCCGCCTGGTCCTCGGCGATCAGGGCCTCGATCAGCTCGTCGAGGGCCTCGCCGGCCAGGACCTGGTCCAGCTTGTAGAGCGTCAGCTTGATGCGGTGGTCGGTCACGCGGCTCTGGGGGAAGTTGTAGGTCCGGATCTTCTCCGAGCGGTCGCCGCTGCCGACCTGGCTGCGGCGGGCTTCGGCGCGCGCGCTGTCGAGCTCCTCGCGCTGGCGCTCGTAGAGCCGGGCGCGCAGCACCTTCATGGCCTTGGCCTTGTTCTTGAACTGCGATTTCTCGTCCTGGCAGGAGACCACGACGCCGGTCGGCAGGTGCGTGATGCGCACCGCGCTGTCGGTCGTGTTGACGTGCTGCCCGCCGGCGCCCTGGGAGCGGAAGGTGTCGATCCGCAGGTCCTTGTCGTCGATCTGCACGTCGACCTCCTCGGCCTCGGGCAGCACAGCGACGGTGGCCGCCGAGGTGTGGATCCGGCCGCCCGACTCCGTGACCGGCACGCGCTGGACCCGGTGCGGCCCGGACTCGAACTTGAGCCGCGCGAAGACGCCCGGGCCCGAGATCGCCGCGCTCGCCTCCTTGTAGCCGCCGATCCCGGTCTCCGAGACGCTGATCGGCTCGAAGCGCCAGCCGCGGCCGGCGGCGTAGCGCTGGTACATGTGGAACAGCTCCTCGGCGAAGAGCGCGGCCTCGTCGCCGCCGGTGCCGGCCCGCACCTCGAGAATCGCGTTGCGGTCGTCGGCCTCGTCCTTCGGCAGCAGCAGCAGCTTGACCTCCTGCTCCAGCACGGGCACGCGCCCTTGCAGGCTCCTGCGCTCCTCCTCCGCCAGGGCGCGCATCTCCTCGTCGGCCTCGGGATCGGCGACCAGCGCCTCGACGTCCTCGAGCTCGCGGCGCAGGGCGCGCAGCGCCTCGACCTGCTCGACCACCGGCGTGAGCTCGGCCAACTCCTTGAGCTTGGCGGTATAGTCCGCCGACCCCGGGTCCGGGTGATCGGTGATCAGGGCGTTGAGCTCGTCCCGGCGCGTCACCACGCGGTCGAGCTTTCGTTCCAGACTCAAGACTCTTTCTCCTCATCGGGCGGCGGCGCCCCGCGATCCAGGCGGAACAAGCGCTTGATCGCCCGTTCCGCGGCCGTGGCCTGTTCCGGGTCCTCGGCCGCCAGGGCGCGGAGCGTCTCGCTCGGGTCGTGCAGCAGGCGGGCGATCAGCAGCTTGGTCGCCGCCGCCGCGTCCTGGCGGCCCTCGTCCAGGACCTCGCGGCGCACCGCCTCGAAATGGCCGCGCAGGGCGGTGACCGTCGGGACCGCCGCGCGCTCGGCCCGGCGCAGCAGGAAGGCCGCCAGGCTGTCGTCCAGGACCCGCCACGCCTCGCTGGCGACCGCCTCGCGGTTCGCCTGGCCTTCCCGCGCCACCGACTCCAGGTCGTCGAGATCGTAGACGAAGGCGTCGTCCAGTCCGTCGACCGAGGGCTCGACGTCGCCGGGCACGGCCGCGTCGATCGCCAGGATCGGCTTGTTGCGCCGGCTCTTGAGCGCGGCCGCCACCATGGCCTCGGTCACCGTGTGCCTGCCGGCGCCGGTCGCGGTCACGACGATGTCGGCCTTGACCAGGGCCTCGGGCAGTTCGTCGAGCGGACGGAAGTGGCAGCCGAGCCGCCGAGCCGCGGCCTCGGCCCGGCGCAGGGAGCCGTGGAGCACCGTCAGCTGTTCGAGCCCGGCCTCCTGAAGCTCCAGCGCCATGAAGTCGCCCATCTCGCCCAAGCCTACCAGCGCGGCCTGGCAGCGCGCCAGATCGCCGTGCAGATCGCGCGCCACCATGACCGCGGAGGCGGCGATCGAGACCGGCCGCTCGGCCACCGCGGTCTCGGCGCGCACCCGTTTCGCCGTGCCGTAGGCGGCCTGCAGCAGGGGCTCCAGCTCGGCCCCAAGCAGACCGGCGGCGGCGGACAGCCGGTGGCACTGCTTGACCTGGCCCAGGACCTGCGGTTCGCCGACGATCTGGCTGTCGAGCGAGGACGCAACGGCGAAGAGATGGCGCAGCGCCGCCTCGCCGAGATGATGATAGCTCTGGGCTCGGACCTCCTGGACCGGCACCGCCCCGCGCCGGGCGAAGACCGGCACCAGGCGTTCGGGCGCCGTCTCGGGCGCCGGATCCAGCGCCACGATCTCGAGTCGGTCGCAGGTCGCCAGCACCAGGGCCTCCTCCAGGCCGCTGGCGCCGATTTCCTGCAGCAGGCCCGTGTGTTCCTCGATGTCCATGAGCAAGCGCTCGCGCAGCGCCGGCGTCGCGGAGCGGTGGTTGACACCGAACACGAAGAATCGCCCGATCGTATCCCGCCGGTCGGCCATGGCGGGTCGCTAGCGGAACTGGACGAGCCGGTCGCTCAGTGCGTCGAGGGACACGAGTTCCTGCTCGCCCGTATCGAGGTCGCGCAAGGTCGCGGCGTTCCGGGCCACCTCGTCGGAGCCCAGAATCAGCGCCGCGCGCGCCTTCACCTTGTCGGCGCGCTTCATCCGCTTCTTCAAGTTGCCGCTGAAGGTCAGCTCGACGGCAAAGCCGGCCTGCCGCAATTGCTGGGCCAAGGTCAGGGCGGCCGCCTCGCACTCGGCCCCGACCGGCACCACGGCGAAGGGCCGCGGCGGTTCATTCGGCTCCTCGATCAGCATGGCAAGCCGCTCGATCCCTGCGGCCCAGCCGGCGCCCGGCGTCGAGGGCCCGCCGATCAGCTCGACGAGGCCGTCGTAACGTCCGCCGCCAAGGACCGTGCCCTGGGAGCCCAGCTCTGTCGTGATGAACTCGAAGACGCTGTGGGTGTAGTAGTCGAGTCCCCGGACGAGGCGCGGATTTAGCTGGTAGGCGATGCCGATCGCATCCAGGCCGGCCTTGACCTGCTCGAAGAACTCGACGCTCTCGGCATTGAGATAGTCTTCGAAGGAGGGCGCGTCCGCGACCACCGAACGGTCGCCCTTGTCCTTGGAATCGAGGATGCGCAGGGGATTGCGCTCGAGCCGATCCAGGCTGTCCTCCGACAAGCGGTCGCGGTGCGCCTGGAAGTATTCAACCAGCGCGTCGCGATAAGCGTGGCGGCTCTCCGGATCGCCCAGGGTATTGAGCTCCAGGGTCGTCTTGTCCAGAACGCCGAGCGCGTCCAGCACGTGCGCGCCGACCGCGATGATCTCGACGTCGCCCAGCGGCTCGGCCACGCCGAGCAGTTCCACGTCGATCTGATGGAACTGCCGCTGGCGGCCCTTCTGCGGGCGCTCGTGGCGGAACATGGGGCCGGCGTAGAAATACTTCTGCGGCAGGGTCTGGGTCAGCCCGTTCGAGATCAACGCCCGCGCGACCCCCGCGGTAGCCTCGGGCCGCAGCGTGAGCTGCTCGTCGCCGCTCGTGGAGAAGGTGTACATCTCCTTGGTCACGACGTCCGAGGTCTCGCCCAGAGTGCGCCTGAAGATCTCGGTGAACTCGAACGCCGGCGTGGTCATCTCGTGATAGCCGTAGCGCTCGGCGAGCTCGCGCGCCGTCTCGACGACGAAGCGGTGTCTGCGCATCTCCTCGGGCAATATGTCGTGGGTGCCGCGAACCGGCTGCAACGCAGACACAGATTTCTCCGTCTTGGCGTAAGAGCCGGCGGCCTACGAGCCGGCGGAGGCGATCCTCGGGGTTTCGCCGGCCTCTTCGGCCGCTTTCGCGGCCTCGATCTCGGCCGCCTTCTGCTCGACCAGGCCGACCAGGTGATCGACGATGCTCTCGTCCTTGAGCCGGTGATGGGGCAGGCCGCTGATGTAGACCTGGTGGGTGCCGTTGCCGCCGCCGGTGAAGCCGATGTCCGTCTCGCGCGCCTCGCCCGGCCCGTTGACCACGCAGCCGATCACCGAGAGGGTCATGGGCGTCGTGATGTGGGCCAGCCGCTCTTCCAGGACCTCCACCGTCTTGATCACCTCGAACTGCTGCCGCGCGCAGGACGGGCAGGAGATCACATTGACGCCACGGTGGCGCAGCCCCAGGGCCTTCAGCATGTCGAAGCCGACCTTGATCTCTTCGACGGGGTCGGCCGAAAGCGAGACCCTGAGCGTGTCGCCGATGCCGGACCAGAGCAGATTGCCTAGTCCGATCGAGGATTTCACGGTGCCGCTGCGCAGGCCGCCGGCCTCGGTGATGCCGATGTGCAGCGGATAGTCGCAGGCCTCGGCCAGCCCCATGTAAGCGGCGACCGCGAGGAACACGTCGGAGGCCTTGCACGAGATCTTGAACTCGAAGAAGTCCTCGTCCTCGAGCAGACGGGCGTGGTTCAGCCCGCTCTCCACCATGGCTTCCGGACAGGGCTCGCCGTACTTCTCCAGGAGGTCGCGCTCGAGCGAGCCGGCATTGACGCCTATGCGCATGGAGCAGCCGTGATCGCGAGCCGCCTTCACCACCTCGCGCACCCGCTCGCGCGAGCCGATGTTGCCCGGGTTGATGCGCAGACAGGCCGCGCCCGCCTCGGCCGCCTCGAGGGCGCGCTTATAGTGGAAGTGGATGTCGGCCACGATCGGCACGGTCACTTCCGGAACGATCTTCTTGAGCGCGGCCGTGGAGTCCTCGTCGGGGCAGGAAACCCGCACGATGTCAGCGCCGGCGATCTCCAGATCGCGGATCTGCTTGATCGTCGCCGCGACGTCGGAGGTCAGGGTGTTGGTCATGGACTGCACGGAGATCGGCGCGTCGCCACCGACCGCAACCTTGCCCACCTGGATCTGGCGCGACTTGCGACGGACGATGTCGCGATAGGGTCGAACGCTCATAGCGCGGAAACTCCATGGCTTTTCGGCGGCTTGAAATCGGGCCGGCCGCTGGATATGGCGCGCGCCGTAACCCGCCGCCGCCTGCGCCACAAGATGCGCTGGAAAGGGGGGAACTTCAACCCTGCAGGAAACGCGGTAGGGCTTGTGATCAGCGCTGGGTCGCGCCGCTGACGAGCCGGTCGACCTCGAGCTGGACGTTTCGGCGCACCGATCCGGCCGGGCCAAGGGGGCCCAGATTCCGGCCGTCGATCAGGACCTCTACGCCGCCCGCGTTGCCGGTCTGGAGCGTGATACCCAGACGGTCCGGCACACGGTAGGTGTCGCCGGCCTGCAGGACCCGGGTCAGGAGCAGCTCGTCGGTTCCGGCCCGGACCTGGACCCAGGAGTCCTGGGTTGCCCGGAGCACGATCCGCGAGGTGTCGTTCTCGGCGCCGTAGACGCGGGGCTCCCTGGCTCGGGCGGCGGTCTGGGTCCCGGCCGCCGCCGGCGCCGGGTCGAGTTCGGGCGGCTTGGGAATCGGCAAGGGACCTGTCGACGCCGCCTCTCCGCCCGCCGTCTGCTGCGCTGCCGCTTCGGGCGCGGCCGAAACGCTGGGGGCCGCCTCGGGCTCGGCGGCGGCCGGGCGCGGCGCCGCGGCCACGGACGGCAACGAGGCCGGTACCGTCTCCGATTGCCGGCCCGCTTCCGCCACCGGTGCCACGGCCGGTTCCGGGGCCGGTTCGGGCTCGGCCGCCGGCTCGGGCTGACGCGCCGCCAGGGTCTCCGCCTCGGCCAGCGGGGCCGCTTCGTAGGCCGGAACCTCGAAATCGGCAGCCGCCGGCGCCGGCTCGTCCGCCCCGTCGGACGCCGCCCCGTTGGACGCCGCCTCGTCGCCGCGCGCGCCGTTCTCCGGCGCGGCCACCGGCAGGGCCTCTTTCGGGCCGCCGTCGGCGAGCGCGATGTTGGCACTCACTTCGGATCCGTTCAGGTTCGAGGCCGTGGCCTCCGCCTGCGCCCCGTTCGCACCGCCGGGCAGGGTTCCGGCCTCCTCGTCCAGGAGGCCTTGCAGCCTGTTGGGTACCGCGGGGACGAGTTCGGCGACCTGGGGCTCCGGCTTGGTGAAGAAGCTCCAGGTGCCGTAGGCGAGGGCGCAGAGCACGAGGGAAACCAGAATCAGCGCGGCGCCCGGTAAGCGGCTCTCCGAGGTCGGGACCGGGAAGACCAGCTGCGTGGCGTCCTGGCGGCCGGCCATTTCCTCCTTGAACCGGCGGGCCAGGTCCTTGCTGTCCAGGCCCAGGTAGTCGGCGTAGCTGCGCAGGAAGCCGACGGCGTAGGTGGTGCCGGGGAGCTTGTCGAAGTCCCCGTCTTCCAGGGCCTGGAGATAGACGTGCCGGATGTTGAGCGAGGCCGCGACATCGGCAATGGTCTGATCGAAGCTTTCGCGGGTGCGGCGCAGTTCCTCGCCGACCTGTTCGCCGGAGGGCTTGGCGGCCAGGGGCTCGCCCACGTCGCCGGACAGTGCGGCGTCGGGATCGTCGGAGACCGCGCCCGGAAGGCGGAATGTCCTGGCCGGCGGGTTGGACTCTTCCCCCGCGGCGGACCCTCCTTCTCGCTTTACGTCGTCGGCCTCAGTCACCCGATTACCTCACCACCTCGGCGGCCTGACCCGGTCGCCGTGTCTGACTCGCACGGCCCGGCAAAGCGATTGGCGACCCCGTGAACTGCCGACCCCCGTGGGCGCGGCGGGATCGATCATTCCGCGTCGAGGCCATAGGCCGTATGCAGCGTCCGCAGGGCGAGCTCGGTGTACTCCTCAGCGATCAAGACGCTGACCTTGATTTCCGAGGTCGAGATCACCTGGATGTTTATACCCTTTTCAGCGAGCGCTTTGAACATCTGCTGTGCGACGCCGGCATGGCTGCGCATGCCGACGCCTATGACGGAAACCTTGACGACGTTGGCGTCCGCCAGGATATCCGCATAGCCCAGATCGGTGCATTTTTCCTTAATGACTTCAACGGCTCGGCCCAGGTCGGCCTCGCTGACCGTGAAGGTGAGATCGGTGCGGTCCCGCTCCGCGGACACGTTCTGCACGATCATGTCGACGTTGATCGACGCGTCGGCCAAGGGGCCGAAGATTTGCGCCGCGACGCCGGGCTTGTCCGGCACCTGGAGCAGGGTGATTTTCGCCTCGTCCCGGCTGTAGGCGATTCCACTGACGACTGCCTTTTCCACGATTTCTTCCTCGTCGACCACAAGGGTCCCTGGAGTGTCATGAAAGCTCGAGCGTACCTGTACCCGTACGGCGTGCTTCATCGCCATTTCCACCGAGCGGGTCTGTAGGACCTTGGCCCCTTGCGAGGCCATTTCCAGCATCTCCTCGTAGGTGACACGGTCGAGCTTGCGCGCCCGGGAGACGATCCGCGGGTCGCTCGTGTAGACCCCGTCGACATCGGTGTAGATGTCGCAGCGCTCGGCGCGCAAGGCGGCGGCCAGCGCCACCGCCGAGGTGTCGGAGCCGCCGCGCCCGAGCGTGGTCACCCGGTTCTGGGGATCAACCGCCTGGAACCCCGGCACGACCGCGACCTGGCCCTCGGCCAGCCGCTCGACGATGCGTCCGACGTCGATCTCTTCGATCCGCGCGCTGCCGTGCGCGGTGTCGCTGTGGATCGGGATTTGCCAGCCCAGCCAGGAGCGCGCCGAAACTCCCAGGCTCTGCAGCGTGATGGCGAGCAGTCCCGCAGTCACCTGCTCGCCGGTCGAGACCACCACGTCGTACTCACGCAGATCGACGAGTTGGCCGACCTGGCGCACCTGGCCGATCAGGTGATCGGTCTGGCCGGCCATGGCGGAGACCACGACGGCGACCTCGTCGCCGCCGGCGACCTGGGCCTGCACCCGTTCCGCCACACTGCGAATCCGCTCGATGCTGGCCACCGAGGTGCCGCCGAATTTCATCACGATCCGGGCCATCGAGGTCTCCGCAAAGACAGGTGGGCGCGTAAAGAAACCGGCGCCGAGGGCAGTTGCCTGGGCGGCGGCGGCTATCCATACTCTCAACGCGCGCGGCGAGGCAAGATCCCCGTCGCCCGGACCCGGGCGCAGCGCGCGACCGCAACGAGCCGCGGCGAGGACCGCGGCAAGGGAACGCCGAGACGTGAACACGAGCGCGCGACCGAGCCTGGACCCGGAAGAGATTGCGAAGTTCGCCGCCATGGCCGAGGCCTGGTGGGATCCCGAGGGGCAGTTCAAGGCGCTGCACCGGCTGAACCCGACCCGGCTGGCTTTCATCCGAGACCGGGCGGCACGTCATTTCCGGCTGGATCTGGACGAGCCGGCGCCGCTTTCGGGGCTCAGCGTGCTCGACGTCGGCTGCGGCGGCGGGCTGCTGGCCGCGCCGCTCGCCCGCCTGGGGGCCGCCGTCACCGGGATAGACGCGGCGGCGGAGAGCATCGAAGTTGCGCGCCTCTACGCCGAGGAGCAGGGCCTTGAGATCGCCTTCCGCAACGCCGCGGCGGAGGATCTCGCGCGCGAACGCGCGGCCTTCGATCTGGTGGTCAACATGGAAGTTGTCGAGCACGTAGCCGACGTGCCGGCCTTCATGGATGTCTGCTGCGCGTTGGTGCGGCCGGGCGGCGCCATGGCGGTGGCGACCCTGAACCGCACGCCAAAGTCCTTTGCCTTGGCCATTGTCGGCGCCGAGTACCTGTTGCGCTGGCTGCCGCCCGGCACCCACGACTGGAACCGCTTCGTCCGTCCGGACGAGCTGGTCGAGGCGCTCGGCGCCGGCGGCCTGCGGTCGACCGAGCTGACCGGAGTCGCCTACAACCCCCTGGCGGACAGCTGGCGGATGACCCGGGACAGCGACGTCAACTACATGATTTTTGCGGTGAAGGACGAGGCGGCGTAGAGGCCGTCACTCGTTCCACTCGGCTTCGACCCGTTCGGCATAGTCCGCCGGCTCCGCGGCCGAGGGAACGGCCGTCCAGCCGCCGCCGGACTTCCGGTAGACCTGCAGCCGGTGCGGATGGCGTTCAACGGCGCCCGATATGGCGTCTTCGAGATCGCTCCGGTCCGCCCAGACGGCGCCGCATTCACCGCAGCCCCAGAAAGGCTGCTCGGTCTCTTCGTCGACCAGACAGACCCAGCCTTGGCAGGCCCGTGTCGGGCAGCGCAGGTCGTCGCTCACGGACGTCAGGAGTTCTCGCGCGGCAGCCAGGGGATGCGCTGGAACTTGACGCCCTCTTCTTCGAGGGACTTGGCTTCATCGGGGCTGGACTCGCCGTAGATGCCGCGCGGGTCGGTCTCGCCGTAATGGATCCGGCGCGCCTCCTCCGGGAAGCGTTCGCCGACGTAGTCGCAGGTCTCCTCGACCTGCTTGCGGACCTCCTGGAGCGCCTGCCGCACGGCGGCGGCCTTGTCGGTAGCCCGGGTCTCCGAGCCTTTCCGGCTGCGGGCCAGATTTGGCGCCATGGGCGCCTTTTCGATCTTGCTGGAGCCGCAGACCGGGCAGTCGACACGGCCGGCCTTCGCCTGCTTTTCGTAGGCGGCGCTGTCCTTGAACCAAGCCTCGAAGACGTGGCCGTCCTGGCATCTGAGGTCGTAGAGGATCATCGCGACGGGGCCATTTCCTGCTTTTCGTGACGTTGCGATTCCAACATCTTACCAGCAAGTGGCGATTTTCGGGGAAATTGGCAAGAGATGGCGGCAGCTCACCAACCGGACAACGGCAACCACGACGCGCTCCGGGAACCATCGGACTGGGTCGTCCGCTTCGCCGGCGCCGTGCCGGCCGGCGGCGCCGTGCTTGATCTGGCCTGCGGCGGCGGCCGCCATGCCCGGCTGTTTCTCGAGCGAGGGCACCCGGTTGTGGCGGTCGATCGCGACCTCTCAGGCCTCGCTGACCTGGGCGATCACGCGGGACTCGAGAGGCTGGAAGTCGACCTGGAGGATGGGCGGCCCTTTCCCCTGGCGGGCCGCAGTTTCGCCGGCGTGGTGGTGACCAACTACCTCTTCAGGCCCCTGCTGGCGCCCCTTGTCGCTGCGGTCGAACCGGGCGGCCTGCTGATCTACGAGACCTTCGCGCGCGGCAACGAACGCTTCGGAAAGCCCAGCAATCCCGACTTCCTTCTCCGTCCCGGCGAACTCTTGGAAGCCGTGCGGGGGCGGCTCAGGGTCCTGGCCTACGAGGACGTCATCGTCGAGCGGCCCAAGCCATCCGCCATCCAGAGGATCTGCGCTCGTTGCGAGTGAGCAAGGGCCGTCAATCCGGCTGGCTTTCGAGTGGCTCATAACGGGCCACGACCTCAATGGGGCCGACAATATGGCGGTTGAACTCCTCCAGCTCCTCGGCCGGCACCCAGAGCTCCTGATGGTCGGCCGCCCCAACGGTCTGTACCGGATAGCGATCCAAAAACCGGGCCTCGACCGCAAAACGCGTTACGTAGCCGGCGCCGCTCGCTTTCACGTTCCAATCGCGGGCGATCAAGCTGGCGTAGTCCTGATTGAGGACGGGATAGAAAATCGGCTGTTCCGGGAGGCGCGGCGGGAAAGCCCGCCAACCCGAGGCCTCGATCAGCGCGAGCTCTTCCGGGCCCACCGGACGGAAAAGAATCTTGGTCGCCATCACGGGCCACCGGAATCAATCGAACGGCGCAGCCGGAACTTCGATCGGGTCAACTGCCGGCCTCGGCCTCAACGGCGACCGGTGCCTCGCCCTCCGTCGAGCAGAAAGTGAAGTCTCTGTCATTGCTGAGGGAAGGCACCATCGCGCGCGCCTTCGCCACCGCCGCGGGATCGATCTCGGCCACAACGACGCCGGGCTCGTCCCCGCCGTCGGCCAGCACCTCGCCCCAAGGGTCCACGATCAGGGAATGGCCGTAGGTCTGGCGGCCCTCGGCATGCTCGCCGCACTGGGCCGGGGCGAAGACGTAGCAGCCGGTCTCGATGGCGCGGGCGCGCAGCAGCACGTGCCAGTGGGCCTCGCCGGTGACCCGGGTGAAGGCCGAGGGGATAGAGAGGAAGTCCGCCCCGGCCTGGGCCAGGTGACGGTAGAGCTGTGGGAAGCGCAGGTCGTAGCAGATCGTCATGCCGAGCCGGCCCCAGGGCAGCTCGGCCAGGACCGCCTGCCCGCCCGGGCGGTAAGCCCGCGACTCCCGGTAGGTCTGCCCGTCTGCGACCGCGACGTCGAACATGTGGATCTTGTCGTAGCTGGCGGCGACCCGCCCGTCCGGTCCGATCAGGAACGATCGATTGGCCAGGCGCTCGGGGCCGACGCTGACCACCAGGGAGCCGGCCAGCAGCCAGACGTCCAGTTTCTGGGCCAGGGCCCGCAGGGCCGTGAGGCCCTGATGGTCCGGCTCGGGCAGGGCCTTCTCGAAAGCCAGCACCCGGCGCGGTTCCAGCATGTCCGTGACCTCGGGGGTCATGATCAGCTGCGCGCCGGCGTCCTTGGCCTCGCGCGCCAAGCCTTGCACCGCGGAGATGTTGGCTGCCGGCTCGCGCCCCGAGGTAAGCTGCAGGCAGGCGGCGCGAAACGGCGCCGTCATGCCGCGCCCTGGAGGAGAGGGTCCAACCGCCCCTCCCCATCGAGGGCGTAGAGCTCGTCGCAGCCGCCTACGTGGGCATCGTCGATGAAGATCTGGGGTACGGAGGTGCGGCCCTGGGCGCGCTCGGTCATCTGGCGGCGCAGGGCGGGCCGCATGGTGACGTCGATCTCTTCGTAGGAGACGCCCTTGCTGTCTAGCAGCCGCTTGGCCCGCGAGCAGAAGGGGCAGAACATGCTGGAGTAGATCTCGACTTTGGCCATGGTCGTCTCCGATAAGGGATCGCGGTCAGCGCCCGGTTACTTCAGCCCGGTTACTTGGGGACGAGACGGATCTTTTCCATCAAGCGCGTTGGGTGCCGGCGGCGTGAAGCAGGGCCGGCGAATAGCGCCAGGTCAGCACCGGCTCGAAGGCGACCCGGCGATACCAGCCCTCGAGGCCCGCGGCCTCGCCGGCCGCGTCCGGTAGGGCCGGGCTGATACTGAAAGGCGGCCAGGGTGACAGCGGGACGAGCCGCGCCACGAAGGGCCGAAACTTGGCCATGGGCAGCGCGGAGAGCAGCTGGCCTGAGGGATCGGCGCCCGCGATGCCGGCCTCGGGTCCGTCGAAGCCGTAGCTGGCCTGGGGGTCGAAGCTGTCCGCCGGCCGGCTGTTCTCCGCCGCACCGAGGCCTGCCTTCCGGCGCCAGCGCCGGCGCCACGGCCCCGCCCGGTTGGACGGGGGCCGATAGGCGCCCCCCTCGGACCGCCATCCCGCTCCCGGAGCGTCGCGCCGGCCGAGCGGGCCGAAGACCGCCAGGTGATAGCTGCGGAACCAGAAGAACCCGCCTTCGCCCTTGTGAATCGCCCGGCCGCCCCGATCCTTGTAGGCCTCCAGCGCCGCACGCTCCACCGCATCCAGACCGCTTTCCTCGGTGGCGCAGGAGCAAAGCTCGAGCAGGTGCAGGGCCCCGCCTTTGCCTGCCGCGGCGTTCGCCGCGCGCCAGGAGCCGACGGCCGGCGGGGCGAACAGGCGCCAGGTCTCCCGGCTGCCCCGGTTCGCCGCGCCGACACGCCCGATGGCAAACCGGCCTTCCGTCGGCGCCGCTTCGTCGTAGAGAGCCACGTCCCGGCCGTCGAGCGGCTCCCAGCGAAGGGCGACCAGGATCCCCTGGATCTCGCCGCCGTGGGGCGCCCCCGATTGTTCGCCGAAGGCCGTGGACAGGAAGAGGTGCCCGCGCCCGGTGCGGTACCAGTGAGCCGGCGGCGGCGCCGCGCGTCTCGCCGGAGATTCGCGCTCGAGGCGCGACGGCGCGGGTTCGAGAGAGAGCTCCTGGGTCACGGCCGGTCGGGCGCCTCGCGCCTGCGCGGATCGCCCTCGGCCGGCTGGTTCGCGCTCCGCGGGCGGTCCCGATCGTCACCGTAGAGGTGGGAGAGCAGCACGAAGCGGCGTCCGCTGGTGACCGTGAGAATCTCATGGAGGAGCGAGGAGGAGAAGATCAGTGCCGCGCCGGTCGGCAGGCGATAGCGCTGCTCGCCGTATTCCCGGAAGACCAGCTCACCGCCCTGGTACTCCTCGTGGTTGAGGCTGAGGGAGAGGGCGAAACGGCGGTGCGCCAAGGCCGGCGTGGAGTTGTCCCGGTGGCCGATCGAGAAGCCGCCGCGCAGGCCCTGGTAGCAGGCCAGGTGGTAGGCCTCGCGCCGGGTCACCTTGTACTGGAAGGCTCTCTGGATCTCGGGCGCGATCCGTCGGTTCAGCGCCCGGTCGAGGAGAGCCTGGACCTCGGGGTCGTTGATCACGTAGTCGACCCGGTCGGCGCGCCGGTGGTCGCCGACCCGGATCTTGAAATCGTACTGGTCGTCGGGGTCGTCGGGCTCGTTCCAGGGGGTCCCCGGCCGGTCGTGAAGGGCGATCAGGAAGCGGCACTCCTCGGGGCTTAGCACCCCTGGAATCTGCAGGATCGGCGGGTGCATCACCGCCTCGGCGGCGACCCTCGGCGCGGTCAGCCGCTGGACCTCGGCCAGCGCGGCCGCCGCGTGGTCGGGCGCCCCCGGCCCGACCAGGAAGCGGGCGATCTTGAGCGCCGGCGTCAGCACGCAGGTCAGGACCTCGGGCTCGCCGCGGCAGCCGGCAATGGCGGCGTAGCCCCGGCTGATGTCGCCAACGAGGTCGGCCAGCAGGCGGAAGGGCAGACCCAGCTCTTCCCGGTCGGTCGCGTTGATCCCGATCGGCTGGCGGGTAACCGCGACGATCAGGGCGCCCTCGGCGGCAAAGTCCCCGTAGCGGTCGCGAAACCCGAGCAGCTGCGCGCGCGCCGGGGACTTCGCCGTGCCCCGCAGAAAGACAAGGACGACGGGCCGTCCGGCCACGGCGTCCGAAGCCAGGCTCCACCCCGTGCCGCCGTGATCCGGCAGCATGAAGCGGGGCGCCGTTTCTCCGATGACGCTGGGCGGCGGCCAGGAGACGGCCGCTTCGCCGGGCTGGGCGCGATCTGTCGGTGTTGCGGGCGCGGGTTTCATTCCTGGCAGAAACGCGGACTATCCTAAGTGCGTCCATCTATGGAAGGGCGGGAAGTAAAGGTCAAACCACTTCGACATCCGCGAGCGGCGCTCAAGCCCGCCGCTGCGGGCGGATTACCCGGGCCAGCACCAGAACGTCGACCGCGGCCGCGCCGCGCCGGCGCAGCGCCTTGGCGCAGGCCTCGACCGTCGCCCCGGTGGTCAGAACGTCGTCGACCAGCAGCACGCGCTTGGCTTCGACCCGCGCCCGGCGCTTGGGCGGCACGTCGAAGGCGCCGGTCACGTTGCGGCGCCGCGCGGCAGGATCGAGACGCCCCTGGGACGGCGTGTGGCGCCGCCGGACCAGGAGGTCGGGCACCACCGGCAGGGCGGCCTGGGCGCCCAAGGCGATCGCCAGCAGGGCCGCCTGGTTGAAGCGCCGGGACAGGAGACGCCAGCGGTGCAGCGGGACCGGCGCCACCAGATCCGCACTCTCGATCAGCTCAGCCCCGGCGCGCCGCATCAAGCCGGCGAAGACCGGCGCGGCGTCGGTCCGGTCGCGGTGCTTGAAGGCGATCACCAGGTCACGGCTCCGCTCGTCGTAGCGCATCACGAAGCGGGCGCGGTCGAACGGCGGCGTCTCGCGGCTGCAGGCGCCGCACAGCGCCGAGGGGCCGAGATCGAAGGCGAAGGGATAGCCGCAGCGCGCGCAGTGCGGCGGGGCGGCGAAGCTGATGCCGCGCCAACATGACGGGCAGAGCGCGCCAGCGCGGTCCACGGCGCAGCCGCAGCCCAGGCAGCGGGGCGGCAAGAGCACGTCGACGGCGGCCTCCAGCGCGCCGCCGAGCCTCCGGCCAAGGCTCTCTGTGCTACCCATGATGGAAGCTTTCCCGCGCACCCAACGCCTGTCAACGGCGGCTTGGCAGCGGGCGGCCCGGTGGGGCATGGTGCTGGCCATGAACGAGAGTGTCCTGGTCTTCGACCGGCGGGCCGTCCGGCGCCGACGCGACCGCGCCGCCGCGGGTTTCGGCGCGCACGACTTCCTGGTGCGCGAGATCGGCGAACGGCTGGTCGAGCGGCTGGAGGACATCCAGCGCCGTTTCCCGCTTGCGCTCGACCTGGGTTGCCACACGGGCATCCTGCGCGAGGTCCTGGCCGGACGCGGCGGTGTGGAGATGCTGGTGCAGGGCGACCTCTCGCCGCGCATGGCGCGGGCGGCGGCGGCGCCGGGGCACCCGGCCGTGGCCGCGGATGAGGAGTTCCTGCCCTTCGCGCCGGACTGCTTCGATCTGGTCGTCAGCGCGGCCTCGCTCCACTGGGTCAACGACCTGCCGGGCGCGCTGATCCAGATCCGCCAGGCGCTCAAACCGGACGGGCTGTTCCTCGGGGCGATGCTGGGCGGCGAGACCCTGGTGGAGCTGCGCGGCGCGCTGCTCGAGGCCGAGGCCGAGGTCGAGGGCGGCGTCAGTCCGCGGGTCTCGCCCTTCGCCGACGTCGCCGACGCCGGCGGTCTCCTACAGCGCGCCGGCTTCGCGCTCCCGGTCACGGACCGCGACCGGATCACGGTGACCTATCCCAACGCCCTGGCGTTGATGAAGGAGCTCAGTGCCATGGGCGAGAGCAACGCCGTCGCCGAACGCCGCAAGGCGATGAGCCGGCGGCACACGCTGTTCAGGGCGGCGGAGATCTACCGCGACCGCCACGGCGCCCCGGAAGGCCCCTTGCCGGCCACCTTCGAAGTGGTCTACCTCACCGGATGGTCGCCCCATCCGTCACAGCAGCAGCCCCTGGCGCCGGGCAGCGCGCGCTCCCGTCTGGCCGATGCCCTCGAAACCGTCGAGCGCAAGGCCGGCGATCCAGCCCAACCGGATTAGGTTGCTTTTTCATGAGCCTGCCGGCGAAGGATAGTCCGGTTCAGGGACCGTCCGGCCCGTTGCCGTTCCCGGTGTTGGAATTCAGAATTGCCCGGATTTCCTTGATCATGTTGTCGCTGCGGCCGTGTCCAGCCCGGCGATGACCGTTCTCCGTGGCGGCCGCCCGGAAATAGTAGAGGATGAAGGCCCGCAACGCGGCCGTTCGGGTGGAACCATGCCTCTGCTCGTCGATCAGCGAGCAGATCTCGTTTATCGAGCAGCTCTCCCGGCGGCAGATTTCCTCGAGCGCGTCCCACATCGCCGGCTCGAGGCGGAGGCTGGTGCGCAGTCCGCGCAACCGCACATTCCTATTCTGCAGCTTGGCCATTGGCGGCCCCCGCCGATTAGCACAACGCCCTGGTGTGCCGACGGCGCACCAGTCTGAAAGACATGCTGGCCAAGATCCCCTCTCTCCCCCGCAACTATCGAGAACTACACAAATCCTACAAAAATACTACGCGCGCTATAGTAGAAAATTTACCAGCGAGATGCCACAGTATAGTTGTTATAATGAGGTAAAAGCGCCCGGATCTGAGGCCGGCGCCGCGGGCCTCGCCGCCGGGAAGGCTTCGCAAGGGCGCGGTTGGGATCGCGCTCCTAGACCGGATCATGTCCTGTCGGATCGCTTTTGGCGATTCCGTAGAATCCCGGATCTGCCCTAGTGTGATGGTTCCGAAGTTCGGTGCGTTTCTCGTGTCGAACTTCGGAAGCTGAATCACACTTGAATCATAGGGGTAGTGTCCCTTCGATCCCGAAGTTCGATCGCTCGAACCTTCGGAATCGGGACACCAGGGCGTTGTCAGGCCAGACGCGTTCGCGTCTGATCGCTAGATCAGGTCCCGCAAGAGGGCGACCAGCGGCTCGTCGGCCGGCGGCATGGGGTAGTCGCCGAGGCGCGGCGGCCGGACCCAGATCAGTTCCTGAGCCTCGCGCGGACGGGGCATCCCGCGCCAAACCCGGCAGACGAAGAGCGGCATGAGGAGGTGGAAGTCCTCGTAGCCGTGCGAGGCGAAGCCGATCGGCGCGAGGCAGCTCTCCCTGGTGTCGATGTCCAGCTCTTCCTTGAGCTCGCGGATCAAGGCCTGCTCGGGCACCTCGCCGGGCTGCACCTTGCCGCCCGGGAACTCCCACAGGCCGGCCATGGGCTTCCCTTCGGGTCGCCGGGCCAGGAGGACCCGGCCGTCGTCGTCGACCAGGGCCGCGGCGGCGACCAGAACGATGGGCCGCTGCTCGCCGGGCGACGGGAACGCCCCCGCGGTCCAGCACTCGCTATCGAAACTGTCCGACATAGAGCTCGAAGTGGTCGGGGGGCGGCGGGGCGGGCCGGCGGTCAGGAGCGGTAGTCGGCATTGATCGAGACGTAGCCGTGGCTGAGGTCGCAGGTCCAGACCGTCGCCCGGCCGTTCTTCACACCGACATCGACCTCGACGTCGATCTCGCGCCCCTTCATGTGCCGGGCGACCGGCGCTTCGTCGTAGCCCGGCACGACCGCGCCCCGCCGGGCGATCTCGATTCCGCCGATGCGGATCGCGAGGAGATCCCGTTCGGCGCGTTCGCCGGACTTACCGACCGCCATCACGATGCGCCCCCAGTTGGCGTCTCCGGCCCCGAGCGCGGTCTTGACCAGCGGCGAGTTGCCGATCGCCAGCCCGATCCGCCGGGCGGCCTGCTTGGATGCCGCGCCCGACACCCGGATGGTGATGAACTTCTGGGCGCCCTCGCCGTCGCGCACGACCTGCTGGGCGAGGTCGCGCAGCAGGTCCCCGAGGGCGGCCTTGAACGAGCGCAACGCCGGGTCGCGCTGGGAAAGGATGGCGGCGTGATCGGCCTGGCCCGTGGCGCAGAGCAGCAGGGTGTCGCTGGTCGAGGTGTCGCCGTCGACCGTGATCGCGTTGAACGACTGATCGACCGCGGGCCGCAGGAGCTTCTCGAGCAGCTCGGCCGGGATCGCCGCGTCGGTGAAGACGAAGGCCAGCATCGTCGCCATGTCCGGCGCGATCATGCCAGAGCCCTTGGCGATGCCGTTGATTGTGACCGGGCAGCCGTCGATCGTCGCGCTGCGCGTCGCCAGCTTGGGAAAGGTGTCGGTGGTCATGATGGCCCGGGCCGCTTGCTCCCAGGCGTCGGGCGCGAGGTCGTCCATCAGGCCGCCCAGTGCAGCCGTCACCTTCTCGTCGGGCAGCGGCTCGCCGATCACCCCGGTCGAGGCGATGTAGACGTCGTGGCGCGGGCAGTCGTAGAGCGCAGCGACGGCGTCGACCGTGCGCTCGACCGAGGCCTTGCCGGCGCCGCCGGTGAAGGCGTTGGCGTTACCTGCGTTGATCACGAAGGCCCGTGCGCTGCCCCAGGAAAGCGCGGCGCGACACCATTCTACCGGCGCCCCGGCAGTCTTCGACTTGGTCAGGACGCCGGCGACGCTCGAGCCCGGCGCCACCTCGATCAGGCAGGCATCGGTGCGCCCGCGGTAGCGGATATCACAGGCGGCTGTCGCCAGGCGCACGCCGGCCACCGGCGGCAGCACGGCCAGCTTATCGGGAGCCAGGGGCGACGTCTCTGAAGTGATGCCTACTTTCCCCCTCGCGCAGGACCCTTACTGGGCGGTCGTCGCGCCCGGCAGGCCGGGTGTCGGCAGAATCTCGATCTCGGCGGTCTCGCGAAGATCGGTGATCACGTCGTTAACGGTTTCCCGCGACATATCCTCGCGCAGCTGTTCTTCCAGGGACTCGAAGCTGGGCGGCTCGCTCTCGCGCCGGTCCTCGACCTTGATCACATGCCAGCCGAACTGGGTCTGCACCGGCTTGCTGCTGTATTTCCCGGTCTCGAGGGCGAAGGCCTGCTGGGAGAACTCCGGCACCATCTGCTCGGCAGTGAAGTATCCGAGGTCGCCGCCGCGCGCCTTCGAGGGGCCGTTGGAGCGTTCGCTGGCCAGAGTTGCAAAATCGGCGCCTTTGTCGAGCTCGGCGATGACCTCGACCGCCGCCGCCTCGTCGTCGAGCAGGATGTGGCGGGCGCGGACCTCCTGCTTCGGCGGATTCTCCGTCACGAAGGTGTCGTAGCGCGCCCGCAGCGTGGTCTCGGTGATCCGGCTGTCGACCTGGCGCTGCAGGTAGACCTCGCGCATGACGTCGACTTTCAGGGCCGCGACCCGATCCTTGACCTCCTGGTCGTCGGACAGCCCGGCGCTCTCGGCGGCCTTGGAGATCAGGTGGAAGTCCACGATTCGCTCGACCAGCGTCGGGAAGATGGTCGCCAGCTGTGCCTGGTACTCCGGGGGCAGAGCGCTGGCGGCCTCCAGGACCTCGGACCGGTAAATCGTCGCGCCGTTGACCCGCGCGACCGCCGGATCGTCATCGCCCTGCTGGGCCGCGCCGGGCGTCGCCGTCAGCGGGAGCAGAAGCGCCGTCACCGCCGCGACGCGTAGAAGGGTCTTCATAAGCGGATCCTCTCGGGCTGTGAACTCGGATCGTCCGCTCAATCTAGCCTGGCGGAAGAGCCTATTCCTGTCGTCGGCGGGACTTTAGGCCCCGCCGCCACCCTGGGCAACCCCGGCGGTCCCGGATCGTTGACAGCCCCGCCGGATCGACCTATCTGTCTGATCAGTCAGGCAACGGTTTATCTGCGGCCGGGGCGCCCTCGTCCAGGCGGGTTTGATCAATAGTCGCCGCGGCGGATCGGCCGTCGGCCGCGCCTGGCATGCTTTCAAGGCTCCGGCGGCTGGTGATCGCCTTTATCCGAGAGGGTTTCATGTTCGGCGCGCTCGCCAAGCGAATCTTCGGTTCCGCCAATGACCGCTACGTCCAGGGCCTGTCGCCCATGGTCAAGGCGATCAACGACCTGGAGCCCAAGCTGGAGGCGCTCAGCGACGAGGAGCTGAAGGCGCGGACCGAGGCCTTCCGGCAGCGCCTGAAGGACGGCGAAACCCTCGACGACATCCTGGTCGAAGCCTTCGCGACGGTGCGTGAGGCGTCCAAGCGGACCCTCGGTCAGCGCCATTTCGATGTTCAGCTGGTCGGCGGCATCGTGCTGCACCGCGGCATGATCTCGGAGATGAAGACCGGCGAGGGCAAGACCCTGGTGGCGACGCTGCCGGTCTACCTGAACGCCCTGACCGGCAAGGGCGTTCACGTGGTCACGGTCAACGACTACCTGGCGAAACGCGACTCCACCTGGATGGGCGCGATCTACCAGTTCCTCGGTCTCACCGTCGGCTGCATCGTCCACGACCTCGCCGAGGACCAGCGCCGCGCGGCCTATGCCTGCGACGTCACCTACGGCACCAACAACGAATTCGGCTTCGACTACCTGCGCGACAACATGAAGTCGAGCCTGGAGGAGATGGTCCAGCGCGAGTTCCACTACGCGATCGTCGACGAGGTGGACTCGATCCTGGTCGACGAGGCCCGCACGCCGCTGATCATCTCGGGGCCGGCGGAGGATTCCTCCGAGCTTTACGTCAAGGCCGACGCGCTGATCCCGCGGCTGGACGAGGAGCACTTCGAGAAGGACGAGAAGCAGCGCGCCGTCACGCTGACCGAGTCCGGCGCCGAGCGGATCGAGGAGCTGCTGCGCGAGACCGGCATGCTCGACACGGGCTCGCTCTACGACATCAACAACGTGAGCCTGGTGCACCACGTCAACCAGGCATTGCGCGCCCACAAGCTGTTCCAGCGCGACACGGACTACATCGTCAAGGACAACAAGGTCATCATCATCGACGAGTTCACCGGCCGGATGATGGAAGGGCGGCGCTACTCGGATGGCCTGCACCAGGCGCTGGAGGCCAAAGAGAAGGCGATTATCCAGCACGAGAACCAGACCCTGGCCTCGATCACCTTCCAGAACTACTTCCGGCTCTACCCGAAGCTCGCCGGCATGACCGGCACGGCCATGACCGAGGCCGAGGAGTTCGCCGACATCTACGGCCTCGAAGTGATCGAGATCCCGACCAACGTGCCCTTCGTGCGCATCGATCACGACGACGAGGTCTATCGCACGACGGCGGAGAAGTTCGAGGCCATCATCGAGCTGATCGACGAGTGCCGGAAGCGCAAGCAGCCGGTGCTGGTCGGCACCGTCTCGATCGAGAAGTCCGAGCACCTCGCCGCCCTGCTGAAGAAGCGCAAGATCCCCCACCAGGTGCTGAACGCGCGCTACCACGAGCAGGAGGCCTACATCATCGCCCAGGCCGGCGCGCCCGGCGCGGTGACCATCGCCACCAACATGGCGGGCCGCGGCACCGACATCCAGCTCGGCGGCAACGTCGACATGCGCATCATGCAGGAGGCGGCGGTGATCGAGGACGCCGCCAAGCGGCAGAAGGTGACCGACAAGATCAAGGCCGAGGTCGCCGAGGCTGGCCAAGTGGTCAAGCAGGCCGGCGGGCTCTTCGTGGTCGCCTCGGAGCGTCACGAGAGCCGGCGGATCGACAACCAGCTGCGCGGCCGCTCGGGCCGCCAGGGCGACCCCGGGGCATCGAAATTCTTCCTGTCGCTCGAGGACGACCTGATGCGTATCTTCGGGTCCGAGCGGATGGACTCCATGCTGCAGAAGCTCGGCCTCGAGGAGGGCGAGGCGATCGTCCATCCCTGGATCAACAAGGCCCTGGAGAAGGCCCAGCAGAAGGTCGAGGCGCGCAACTTCGAGTCGCGCAAGTACGTGCTGAAGTACGACGACGTCATGAACGATCAGCGCAAGGTGGTCTACGAGCAGCGCAAGGACCTGATGCGCAGCCGCGACGTGCACGACGACGTGGTCGGGATGCGCCACCAGACGATCGAGGACGCGGTCGCCCGCTGCATCCCCGAGAGCGCCTACGCCGAGCAGTGGGACGTCGGCGGGCTGCACGAGGAATCCCTGCGCCTGCTCGGCCTCGACCTGCCGGTCGAGGACTGGGCTAAGGAAGAGGGCATCGCCGACCAGGAGATCAGGGAGCGGATCACCGCCGCCTCGGACAAGAAGATGGCTGCGAAGACGGCGAACTACGGCCCCGAGGTCATGCGCACCATCGAGAAGCAGCTGCTTCTGCACGTGCTCGACAAGCAGTGGAAGGACCACCTGCTATCCCTCGACCACCTGCGCCAAGGCATCAACTGGCGGGCCATGGCGCAGCGCGATCCCCTGATCGAGTACAAGCGCGAGGCCTTCGACCTGTTCGAAGGCATGCTGGCGGAGATCCGCGCCGAGACGACCTTCCTGCTGTCCCACGTCGAGATCCAGCCCATGGCCTCCGACGTGGCGGTGCCGCGCAGCGCGCCGCGCGCCATGAGCGAGAGCCGCGACGACGTGCTGGGTGTCACCGATGCGCCGGCCGGCGGCAACGGTGCCGACGAGACGCCCATGCCGCCGCCGTCCAAGCCGCAGCCCGTGCGCCGCACCGCGGCGGCCGAGATCGTGCCCGGCGACCCCTCGACCTGGGGCAAGGTCCAGCGCAACGCGCCCTGCCCCTGCGGCTCCGGCCGCAAGTACAAGCACTGCCACGGCAAGATGGGCTGAGCGGCGCCAAAAGGCGCGCCGACCGCTTCTTTCGAAAAGCTAGTTCAGCGGCAGCGACTGGGCCTTGGCGTAGGCCCGGCGCGCGGCGTCGCGGTCGCCCAGGCCGTCCAGCGCGCGGGCCGTCAGCTTCCAGTTCACCGGACTGGTCGGCTTAAGCGCCGTGCGCTCGTTCGCCAGGGCCAAGGCCAGCTTGTACTGCTTGGCCCTGAGGGCCGCCTCGAGCAAGGTCCACGCGATCAGGTCGCGCTGGGCGTGGCTGCCGCCAAGGCGGTAGGTCCGGTAGCGGATCGGCAGCAGGAGATCGACCACCTGGCCGTAGTCGCCGCCGGCGAAAGCCTGGGCGGCGCGGCAGAAGGGGATGCCGATCTCGCGGGTCATGCCGACGTTGGCGTCGCTGGCGTGCTTGAGATAGCGCTCGTTCGCGTTGAGCACGGCCTCCGCCGCGTCGTCCCGGTCATCGGACACGAAGGTGATCATGGCATGCACGTCGTTGAAGGCGTAGAGCGTGTCCTTGGCCGAAGGCTCCCACTTGTCGGCCAGCTCGTGCCAACGGTTGCCGACGTCGACGCCCAGCAGTTTCAAGCGCCAGAGCAGGGCCGAAGCGTCGAGCTCCTCGTACTTGTCGCCGGTCGGGCCGTCCGAGCGCAGGTGGTTGTCGAAGATCTCCAGCACCCGGTCGACCTGCTCCAGGTCGAGGTGGAACAGCGCCAGGTGCCACCAGAGGTGATTGGCGAAGTTGCTGGTCGCCCAGTCCGCTTCGCGCGAGGTCATCCAGGCAATCCCGCCCTGCTGGCGGCCCTGCATCTCCATGACGTGGGCAACCGCGTGGATCGCATAGGCGTCGAGCGGGTTGAGCGCGATCGCCCGGCGGCCGAACTCCTCGGCCTGGGAGAAGTCGCGGCACTCCTCCAGGCCGAAGGAATAGAAGCCGAGCACGTAGCCGTAGCCCGGCACGCCCTCGTCCCAGGCCGGAAACACCCGGGCGACGACGTCGCGCAGGTCGACGATGTCGCCGAGCAGAAGATCGGAAAGATGAGCGAGCTGCAGGGCGAGCAGGTCGCGCGGATACTCGACGAGGACCGCTTCCCAGCGCTGCACCGCCTCGTGGAAGTCCCCTTCGACCCAGGCCCGGACCGCCGCCATGTGGCCGCGCTCCCGGTCGTTGGCCTTGTCGGCCAGGGCCTCGGCGGCCGCCAGGCTGGCGCACATCTCGTCGTAGATCCGGGTTTCCATGGCCTGGGTCAGCAGACCCGCCTTGAAGCAGTGCCCCATGACGAAATCGGGGTGCTCCTTCAGGACGGCATCGATCTCGGCGACGGGGTCGCCGCGAAACGACAGGCTGTTCTCGTGCGCCGCTTCCAGCGCCGCCACCAGGTCGGCGCTGTCGGTGGAGATCGGCACGCCCCTCGAATCCGTCATGCCCATGGTTTCAGTCCTTAGCTGAACAAGCCTTCGAGGCGGACGATCGCCTCGTCCAGCACTTCCGTCTTCTTGCAGAAGCAGAAGCGCACGAAGTGGTCGACCGCACTCTCCTGGTAGAACGCGCTGACCGGCACCGCGGTCACGCCGGCCTCGGTGGTGATATGGCGGCAGAAGGCGACGTCGTCGCCGTTGAAGCCGAGCGGCCGGAAGTCCGCGGTGATGAAGTAGGTGCCCTGGCAATGGATCACGTCGAAGCCGATGCGCGCGAGGCCCTCGGCGAAGCGGTCGCGCTTCTCCTCCATGTCGGCGGCGAGGCTGTCGAAATAGGCGTCGTCCTTGGCCAGGCCCTGGGCCACCGCCCGCTGCAGGTTGGGCGGCGTGGTGAAGGTGACGAACTGGTGGGCCTTGGCGATCGGCGTCAGCAGCGCCGGGGCCGCGGTCATGTAGCCGACTTTCCAGCCGGTCAGCGAGAAGGACTTGCCGGCCGAGCCGATGCGCACGCAGCGCTCGCGCATGCCCGGCAACGTCATGAGCGGGATGTGCTCCAGGCCGTCGAAGCGGATGTGCTCGTAGACCTCGTCGCACACGGCGTAGGCGTCGTAGCGCTCCAGCATCTCCGCGATCAGCGCCAGCTCGTCGCGCGAGAAGACCTTGGCCGCCGGGTTCATCGGGCTGTTCAGCAGGATCAGCTTGGTCTTCTCCGAGAAGGCCGCCTCCAGCTCCGCGCGCTCGAGGCGCCAGTCCGGCGGAGTCACGCGCACCAGCTTCGGGACCGCGCCGGCGCGGCGCACGATCGGCAGGTAGCAGTCGTAGAGCGGCTCGATCAGCACCGCCTCGTCGCCCGGCTCGATCAGGCCGAAGAAACAGTCGGCCAGAGCCTCGGTCGCGCCCGAGGTCACCATGACCTCGCGCTGCCAGTCCACGTCCAGGCCGTAGAAGCGCTTGTTGTGCTGGGCCACCGCCTGGCGCAGCTCGGGCAGGCCCATCATCGGCGGATACTGGTTCGGCCCCTCGATCAGCGCCTCGGCGGCGAGCCGGCGCAAGTCGGCGGGCCCGTCCTCGTCGGGAAAGCCCTGGCCCAGGTTGATCGCGCCGTGCTCCATGGCGAGGCGCGACATGACCTCGAAGACCGTGGTGCCGTAGCCGGAGAGGATCTCGTTCGCCGCTCTCATGGCCGGTTCCCTCCGCGCCCTCAGAAGCGCCCGTCGTAGGCCTTGGGGCCGATCTCCGCCGCGACCACGGTGAAAGTCCCGGCGCCCAGCCCCTCTTCGACGGCGGCCTGCAGGGCCGCCCGGTCGCGCACCGCGACACCCCGGCCACCCAGCGCTTCGGCCAGGGCCGGGAAGTCCGTGGCGCCGAAATCGACGCCCAGGTTGGCCATGCCGGAGCCGCGCTGCTTGAGCTCGATCAGGGCGAGCGAGGCGTCGACGAAGACCACGACGACGACGGGCAGCTTGAGGTCGCGCAGGGTGGTCAGCTCGCCCAGCACCATCTCCAGCCCGGCGTCGCCGGTGAAGGCGACCACCGGCCGCTCGGGCGCGGTCAGCTTGATGCCGGTCGCGAGCGGCAGAGCGCAGCCCATGGTGCACAGCCCGGTCGACTGGATCAGCCCGCGGGCCTGCGGACAGCGCCAGATCTGCGACAGCAGGATGCGGTGCGCCCCGCTGTCGACCGTCGCGATGCCGTCCGCCGGCAGCGCGTCGCGCACGGCGTCGACCACGGCCGCCGGCCCCCAGTCTTCCGAGGCGTCGAAGGCCTCGGCCAGGACGGCGCGGACCGCCGCAGGCGCGCCGTTCGACCAGACGCCGTTGACCGGCCGGCCCTCGCCCAGAGCGGCCAAGCCCGCCGCGATATCGCCGACGAAAGAGTGGCTCGCGCCGTGCATGCCGTGGTGGTTGGGCGCGGCGGTGAACTCGATCACCGGAGTCCTCGCCGGGTCCCAGGGGTCGCGCCAGCCGTGGCGCATCTCGATCGGGTCGTAACCGGCCAGCAGGATCAGGTCGCTGGTCTCGATCAGCGGCAGAAGGTGCTTGTCGGCGACCGGCGAGAGCCCGGCGCCGCCGAGCGCGAGCGGGTCGTCCTCGGGGATCACGCCCTTGGCCTTGTAGGTGGTGACCACCGGCACCCGATGCGTCCGCGAGAAGTCGGCCACCGCGGCCTCCGCGCTCTGGGTGAGGACCTCCAGCCCGGCGACCATGATCGGCCGCTCGGCCCTGGCAAAGGCGGCGCGGGCGGTCTCCAGGTCCGCGCCGCTCGGCGCGACAGCGCTCCTTGGGGCCGGGCGATAAGGCGAAGCCTTGGGCTGCTCGGCCTTGGCCAACGAGATTGGAATATCGATATGGACCGGGCCGGGCCGGCCCTCGGTCGCGATGGCCAGCGCCTTGTCGACCAGGGCGTCGACCGCGCCGTCGACCAGGGTGAAGCTCGCCTTGGTGACCGGCTTCATGAGCGCGACGTGGTCGAAGACCTGGTGGGTGTAGCCCAGGGCGTCGGCCGGATCGACGCAGCCGGTCAGGAAGATCAGCGGCACCCGGTCCTGCTCGGCGTTGGCCACCACGTTGACCGCGTTGGCCACGCCAGGGCCGATCGTGGCCAGCAGGATGCCGGGCGCGCCGCTGGTGTGATAGCTGCCCTCGGCCATGAAGCCGGCGGCGTTCTCGTGCTTGGCGAGATGGAAGGCGATACCCGCCTCGGCCAGCGCGTTCATCACGGTCAGAACCTCGCCGCCGGGGATGCCGAAGGCGGTGCGGCAGCCGGCGGCGTAAAGCCGCTGGGCCAGGATCTGCGCGGCCGACGGCATGGGCTACTCCGCCGCGCGGGTCAGGTTGAGGTAGCCGTCGCGGGTCTGCGGCAGCTTGCGCTCCAGCAGCTTGCTCGCGATTACCGTGCGTAGGATCTGCGCCGTGCCGCCGCCGATCGTGAACATGCGGGCGTCGCGCACCCGGCGCTCCATGGCGTTGTTGCGGGAGTAGCCGGCGGCGCCGAAGACCTGGAGCGCGTCGTTGGTGACCTTGATCGCCATCTCGGAAGCGAAGACCTTGGCCTGGGCCGCGTCCATCACGTCGGGGAAGCCGTCGCAGTCGGCCGCCTTGTGGACCAGGGCGCGGGCCGCCGAGATCTGGGTCGCCATGTCGGCCAGCATCCACTGCAGGCCCTGGAACTCGCAGATCGGCCGGCCGAACTGCTCGCGCTTCTTCGCGTAGTCGACCGCCGCCTCGTAGGCGCCCGCGGCGAGGCCCAGGGAGACCGTGGCCGCCCCGGTGCGCTGGCCGTTGTAGGCCTCCATGAGTGCGCCGAAACCGCGCCTGAGCCCCTGGGGCGGCAGCAGCAGGCGCTCCTTGGGCAGCACCAGGTCTTCGAAGTACATCTTGGTCTCGGGAATGCCGCGCAGGCCCATGGTCGGCTCGCGCTCGCCGACCCTGAGGCCGGCCTCGTCCTTGAGCGCGATGAAGCCGCCGATGCCCTGCTCCAGGCCGTCCTCGAAGACCCGGGCGAAGACCAGATGGAGGCGCGAGACGCCGCCGCCGGTGATCCAGTGCTTCTGCCCGTTGAGCACGTAGTCGTCGCCCCTGCGGTCGGCCCGCGTGGTCATCTCGGTGGCGGCGCTGCCGGCGCCCGGCTCGGTGATGCAGATCGCCGGCTTGTCGCCGTCGAGCACCAGGCCGGCGGCCAGGCGCTTCTGCTCCTCCGTCCCGTAGGCCATGATCGCGCCGACCGCCCCCATGTTGGCCTCGACCACGATGCGCGCGGTGACGCCGCAAACCTTGGCCATCTCCTCGATCACCAGGACGGCCTCCAGATAGCCCAGGCCCTGCCCGCCATAGGCCTCGGGGATCGTCATGCCGAAGAAGCCCGCCTTCTTGAGGTCGGCGACGTTGTTCCAGGGATACTCTTCGCTGCGGTCGATCTCCGCCGCACGCGGCGCGATAACGTCCTCGGCCAACTGCCGCGCCCGGTCCCGGAGCGCCAGTTGCTCGGCCGTCAGGTTTGATGCCATGGGTTCATGATCCCGCTGTGTAGCCCGGCCGCTTCCCTTTCCGCCTCGGAGGTCGAGGGCGGCCGTCCGCTAGTGATTAGCAGTCTTTCGCGCACTTTGGGAGGGGATATCGGTCGCCCCGACGGCGGCGCAACGCCCGGCTCAGGAGAGCCCTTTGCGGCCCATGTCGAGGAACTTCTGGCGGCGCGCCGCGCGCGGGTCTTCGTCGCCGGACATGTGGGCGACCAGCGCCTTCTCGAGCCGGTCGCCCAGGGCCTCTATCGTGGCCTCGGGGTCGCGGTGGGCGCCGCCCAGGGGCTCGGGCACGATCTCGTCGATGACGCCGAGCTTGAGCAGGTCCTGGGCCGTGTGCTTCAGCGCCTCGGCCGCATCCTGGGCCTGCTCGCCGGTGCGCCAGAGGATCGCGGCGCAGGCCTCGGGCGAGATCACCGAGTAGATCGAGTGCTCCAGCATGATGACGTGGTTGGCGGCGGCGAGCGCGATGGCGCCGCCCGACCCGCCCTCGCCGATGATCGCCGAGATCAGCGGCACCTCGAGCCGGAGGCAGGTCTCGATGCAGCAGGCGAGCGCCTCGGACTGGCCGCGCTCCTCGGCGCCGATGCCCGGGTAGGCGCCGGCGGTGTCGACCAGCGTGATCACCGGAATGCGGTGGCGGTCGGCCAGCTGCATCAGGCGCTCGGCCTTGCGGTAGCCCTCGGGGCGCGCCATGCCGAAGTTGTGCTGCACCCGGGTCGCCGTGTCGTGGCCCTTCTCGTGGCCAATCACCATGGCGGTGTAGCCGCGGAAGCGGCCGATGCCGCCGATGATCGCCTGGTCCTCCGCGTAGGCCCGGTCGCCGGCGAGCGGCGTGAAGTCGTCAACCAGCAGCGCCACATAATCGCGGAAGTGGGGCCGCTCGGGATGCCGCGCCACCTGGGTCTTCTGCCAGGCGGAGAGCTTGGCGTAGGTCTGGCGCAGCAGGCGCTCGGCCTTGGTCTGCAGGCGCCCGACCTCTTCGGCGATGTTGAGGTCGCCTTCGTTGGTCAGGTGCCGGAGCTCCTCGACCTTGCCTTCGAGGTCGGCAATCGGCTTTTCGAAATCCAGGTAGTGCTGCATCGCCCTTCTCTATCACAGCCCCTGAGCCTAGGCGAACCCAATCGTGGTTAACGCGGGGTAAAGGAGCCTGCGTTTCCCGGGGATTTCTCGGGATTGGAGCCTTTCGGCCGCCGGTCTATGCTCCTCGGCGACGCCATGCCGATCCCGATCGACCAGCAGATCACCTGGGTCTACACCGAGGACCTGGAGCGGACCGCCGCCTTCTACGGCGGTCTCCTCGGCCTGCCGGTCGTGCGCGACGAGGGCGCGGCGCGCATCTTCCGGACCGGGCCGTCGAGCTTCATCGGAGTCTGCCGCGCCTTCGAGGACCGGGTGGTCGAGCCCCGGGGCGGCATGATCACCCTGGTGACCGACGGGGTCGACGCCTGGTACGCCCGCCTGGAAGCCGCCGGGGCGACGTTGCGCGGACCGCCGGAACGCATCGAGGCCTTTGGGATCTACAGCTTCTTCGCCGAGGACCCCAACGGCTATGTGATCGAGTTCCAGAAGTTTCTCGATCCAGCTTCGCCGGAGTCGGATGGCTGAGGTCTCAGCGATTGGACTGCAGTGCCAGGAAGAGAATACAAAAAGAAAATTTTCGGGCGTGCTGTAAAACGCAGTATCTGCATAAGAGAGAACTCAAATTTTTGATCTAACTACGCTCCCTCAGGCCCTACAGCTCGCGGTTTTCCCCCTACCTTTTATTATTGCAGAACGGTTCTTTGTTTGACCTGGAATTCTTTGGCTTGCCGCCATACATGTCATTAAGTCCTTGAGCGCCAATTTCTCGGCCTCGGACACTATTCAACGATTGTCGCCGGCGGGATGGACCGGCAGAGGAGAGGTGATGGCCGTTCTGCGGCATGTGACGGGATATGTTCTGGCGACGCTGGCGTCGACCACGGTTCTGACCGCGGCGGGATCGTCCGCCGACGCGCAGCTCCGCTATTGCGCCGAGCACGATTACTTCGTGAAGAAGCTGGAACAGCAGTTCGACGAGCAGCGAAGCGGGCTGGGTATCACCACGGACGGCAAGCTTCTCGAACTCTTCGTCGGCCCGCGCGGCAATTGGACGATCCTGGTCACCCTACCCGGCGGCGCCACCTGCATCATGACGGAAGGCGGCGGCTGGCAGGATAGCGAACCCCGCGAGGAAGAGCCTCTGGCCTAGGGCCTGTTCGGCGGCAAAAAGGCGAAATCTGCGAGCGCTTGACAGCGCCGGGGTGCCCTCCCATGCTCATGCCGTTCCTAGGGGAGCCCTGAACGGGCTGAGAGGCCGCCATGCCGGCGGTGACCCTTCGAACCTGATCCGGGTCATGCCGGCGCAGGGAACGGAACCCGCAAGGTCCCCAACTGCACCCCGACAAGCGCCCTGGATCGCTCGCGACGATCTGGAGGGTACACGTCATGCGTTTCATCAAGCCCCTGCCCATCAAGCCGCCGCTCATCAAGCCCCTGGGGTCCGGCCTCGCCGCCGCCCTGCTGCTCGCGGCCGCTTCCCTGACCTGGGTCCAGCCGGCCGCCGCCGAGACCAAGCTCACGGTCCTGCTCGACTGGTTCGTCAACCCGGACCACGGGCCACTCATCGTGGCCCAGCAGAAGGGCTACTTCGAGGAGGCCGGCCTGAAGGTCGAGATGATCGAGCCGGCCGATCCCAACGACCCGCCCAAGCTGGTCGCCGCCGGCAAGGCCGACATCGCGATCTCCTACCAGCCCCAGCTCCACATTCAGGCGGCGGCGGGCCTGCCCCTGGTGCGCATCGGCACCCTGGTGGCGACGCCGCTGACCACCCTGCTGGTGCTGGCCGACGGCCCGGTGAAGTCCGTCGCCGACCTCAAGGGCCGCAAGGTCGGCTTCTCGGTCGGCGGCTTCGAGGACGCGATCCTCGGCGCCATGCTGGAGCGCCACGGCCTCACCCTCAGCGATATCGAGCTGATCAACGTGAACTTCTCGCTCAGTCCCTCGCTGTTGTCCGGACAGGTCGACGCGGTGATCGGCGCCTACCGCAACTTCGAGCTCAACCAGCTGGCCATCGAGGGCCGCAAGGGGCGGGCCTTCTACGTCGAGGAAGAGGGTGTGCCGGCCTACGACGAGCTGATCATCGTGGCCCACAAGGACCGGGTCGGGGACGCGGCGCTGGCCAAGTTCGTCTCGGCGGTCGAGCGCGGGGTGCTCTACTTGATCAACCACCAGGACGAGTCCTGGAAGCTCTTCGCCGGCTACAAGGCCGGACTGGATGACGAGCTGAACCGCCGCGCCTGGCGCGACACCCTGCCGCGCTTCGCCCTGCGGCCGGCCGCCCTCGATCGCAGGCGCTACGAGGCCTTCGGGAAGTTCCTGATGGCGCGCGGCATCGTCAAGCAGCTGCCGCCGACCGCGAGCTACGCGGTGGAGCTGCCCGCCCCCGCAGGAAACTAGCATGGACTTCGGGGACTACGCCGCCGGCCGGCCCGGGGCGCGCTTCTCGGACTGGCTCAAGGCCGAGGCGGAGCCCTTCTGGTCGGCCGCGGTCGGGCACCGCTTCACCCGCGAGCTGGCCGACGACAGCCTGCCCGACGCGGTCTACCGGCGCTACCTGATCGAGGACTACGGCTTCATCGACGCCCTGGTGCGCCACGTCGCCCACGCCATCGTCGTGGCGCCCGACATGCCGCCCCAGAGCAGTCTGGCCGCTTTCCTCGCCGCGGTCACCAGCGAGGAGAACGACTACTTCCTGCGCTCCTTCGAGGCGCTCGGCGTGCCGGAGGCGGAATGGCAGTCCGCCGGTCCCGGACAGATCGGGCAGGCCTTCGGCGAGGTCCTGGCGGAAGCAGCCGAGGACGGCAGCTACGAGAGCGCGCTGGTCGTGCTGCTCGCCGCCGAGTGGTGCTACGAGGCCTGGGCCGGCGCCGTGGCCGACAAGCAGCCGGCGCGCTTCTACCTGCGGGAGTGGATCGAGCTCCACGCCAACCCGGCCTTCAAGGCCTTCGTCGGCTGGCTGCGCGAGGACATGGACCGGCGCGGCCCGGCCATGCCGCCGACGCGGCAGGACGAACTCGCCCGCCTGTTCCGGCGCATGATGGAGCTCGAAGAGGCCTTCTTCGACGACGCTTACAAAGCCTAACCAGTCGCCCTCACCCCGACCCTCTCCCGGAGGGAGAGGGAGCGCAGCCGCAGGGACCCATCATACCCTCTCCCCGTGGGAGAGGGAGGGACCCGCGCAAGCGGGAGGGTGAGGGCGTTTTGGTTCAGCCCGCCGCAGCGAGCTCCTCGGCGGTGTCAGCTGACCGGCTTGAGGCAGGTGATCAGCGATTTCGACAGGTTGCGCAGAAGCCGGTCGTAGGCCGCCGGTCCGGGCTGCAAGCGGGCGCCCAGGGGATCGAGTTCGGCGGTCTTCGCCCCGGTCCCGCTCACGACGGTCTCGACCAGCGAGGGCTCGAACTGCGGCTCGCTGAACACACAGGCGGCCCGCGTCGAGACGATCTTCTCGCGGATCTCCTGCAGCCTCTTGGCGCCCGGCGCACGCTCCGGACTGAGCGTGATCGAACCGACCGCCGACATCCCGTAGCGGACCTCGAAGTATTGGTAGGCGTCGTGGAACACGACGTAGGGCAGGCCTCGCACCGGCTCCAAGGTGGCTGCCAACTCGGCGTCGAGGGCGTCGAGGCGCGCCGCCACGGCAGCGCCGTTCTCCCGGTAGCGCGCCGCATTGGCCGGGTCGCGCTCGGTGAGCGCCTCGACCGCCGCCCGCACGATCAGCTTGCCGTTGCGCGGATCGAGCCAGATGTGCGGATCGCCGTGGGCGCTGTGTTCGGCGTGGTCGTCATGATCGGCGTGGTCGTCGTGACCGGCGTGCTTCCCGTGCCCGTGATCGTCGTGCCCATGGTCGTCATGATCGGCGTGGTCGTCGTGACCGGCGTGCTTCTCGTGCCCGTGATCGTCGTGCCCGTGGTCCTTGTCGCCGTGGTCGTCGTGCGCGTGGTCGTCGTGCCCATGCTCGTCATGGTCGTCATGGTGATCGTGGCCGTGGTCGTCCCAGGCGCCGCCGACACGGGCCGGCAGCAGGGCGAGCCCCGGCAGCTCGGAGAGTTCCACGACCCGCGCGTCGCGCGGCAGGGCCTTGAGGGGCTTGACCATGAAGCCCTCCAAGGCCGGAGCGACCCAGAAGATGACATCCGCCTCGCTCAGACTGCGCGCCTGCGAGGGGCGCAGATTGTAGGCATGGGGCGAGCCGCCGCCGGGCACCAGCAGCGTGGGTTCGCCGACGCCTTCCATGACGCCGGCGACCAGGCTGTGCACCGGGGGAATGCTGGTGACGACCTTGGGCGCGGCCGCGGCCTGAAGCGGTACGCCGACCAGCGGCAGGAGCGCAGCGGCGACGAAGAGGCGGCGCGGAATCATGTTGCGGGCGTCGATCTGGCGGAGGACCGGCATTGGCAGTTCCCTTCGGGTCAAAGGCTAAATGTTATAACGTTGCGAAAGTAAGCGGGTCTCGTTCGGGCGAGTCAATAGCCCACGGCGCCGAAGCCAAGGCCAGCGCGACTGCGCTCGACCGATCCCCCTCTCCCGAAGGAGAGGGGGATCGCTAACTCAGCCGGCCGCGGCGATCTGCTCGGCCTTCTTGACCATGACCTCGGCCTGCTTGATCGAGGCGATGTCGATCAGGCGGCCGTCGAGCGCGACCGCGCCCTTGCCCTCCCTTGTGGCCTGTTCCATGGCCTCGAGGATCCGCTTGGCCTTGGTCACTTCGGCCTCCGAGGGGCTGTTGACCTTGTTGGCCAGCTCGATCTGGCTCGGGTGGATCGCCCATTTGCCCTCGCAGCCGAGGCAGGCCGCCCGGTTGGCCTGGGCGACGAAGCCGTCGGGGTCGGAGAAGTCGCCGAAGGGGCCGTCGATCGGCCGGAGGCCGTTGGCCCGGGCCGCCACCACCATGCGCGAGACGGCGTAGTGCCACATGTCGCCCCAGTGGTAGTCCCTTTCCTTGCCCTCTTCCTGGTCGGTCAGCACGCCGTAAAGCGCGTTGGGACCGCCGATCACCGTGGTTCGCGCCTTGGTCGAGGCGGCGTAGTCGGCGACGCCGAAGTGGAGGCTCTCGTTGCGCTTGGAGGCGGCGGCGATCTCGTCGACGTTGGCCATGCCGAGCGCGGTCTCGATGATGTGCTCGAAGCCGATCCGCTTCTCGCGGCCCATGGCGTCCTCGATCTGGGTGACCAGCATGTCGACCGCGTAGACGTCGGCCGCCGTTCCGACCTTGGGAATCATGAAGAGGTCGAGCCGGCCCTTGGTCTGCTCCAGCACGTCGACCACGTCGCGGTACATGTAGTGGGTGTCGAGGCCGTTGATCCTGAGCGACAGGGTCTTGCTGCCCCAGTCGATATCGTTGATCGCCTCGATGACGTTCTTGCGGGCCTGCACCTTGTCGTCGGGCGCCACCGCGTCTTCCAGGTCGAGGAAGACCACGTCGGCCGCCGAGGCGGCTGCCTTCTCGAACAGCTTGGGATTGCTTCCCGGAACGGCGAGTTCGCTGCGGTTCAGGCGCGCCGGCGCCTGCTCTACGATGGTAAAGCTCATGGACCTTCCCCTGTCTCGGCTCGAAATCTGGACGCGCTAAGTGGCAGCTGGGCCCGGCGCTGTCAACTCCGCCGCCGCCGGCCTCAGCCGCCGGTTCCCCGGCCCGCCGCGCGCGCCAGGGGATGGTGCTCGCGGACCAGCGCCTTGAGCCGCTCGTTCAGGACGTGGGTGTAGATCTGGGTGGTCGAGATGTCGGCGTGGCCGAGCATCTGCTGGACCGAGCGCAGATCGGCGCCGTGGTCGAGCAGGTGGCTCGCGAAGGCGTGGCGCAGCACGTGGGGCGAGACCTTCTCCGGCGCGAGCCCCGCTTCGAGGGCGAGCTCTTTCAGCAGCTGACCGACCCGGCGCCGGGTCAGGTGCCCCGCCGCACCGCGCGACGGGAACAGCCAGGGCGAGTCCGGACGACCGGCCAGGAAGGCGGCGCGCGCCGCGCGGTAGGCCTTGACCGCCTCGCGCGCCGCCGGGCTCAGGGGCACTAGGCGCTCACGGCCGCCCTTGCCGCGCACCAGCAGCACCTCGGGGTCGCGCGCGACGGCGCCGAGCGGAAGGGTGACCAGCTCCGAGATGCGCAGGCCCGTGGCATAGAGCAGCTCGACCAGGGCCGCCAGGCGGCGGCCTTCCGGCCCCTTCATCCGGTGCACCGCCGCCAGCAGGCGGTCGACCTCGGCCTCGGTCAGGATCTTCGGCAGCGGCCGCCCGCCGCGCGGCGCCTCAAGCCCGTCGAGCGGGTCGTCCGCTCTGACGCCCTCGCGCATGAGGAAGCGGTGAAACTGGCGCAGCGTCGAGAGGCGCCGCGCGGTGGTGCGGGGCGAGAGGCCGCCGCGATGCTGTTCGGCCAGGAAACTGCCGATCTCGTCGCGGCCGCCCGCTTCGAGCGCGAGGCCGCGGCGCGCCAGGAAGCCGCCGTAGGCCTCGAGGTCCTTGCCGTAGGCCGCGAGCGTGTTACCCGACGCGCCCCGCTCGGCGGACATCATCTCGAGGAAGGATTCGACCAGGGGCGGCGGGTGGTAGGGCGCGCCCTCGCCGGCGGCACGCCGGCGGCCTCCGGGTCCGGGCATCGCCGGCAAGGCCGCTCAGATGCCCTTGGCGACCGCCGCCTCGATCGCCAGGGCCCGGGCTTCCCGCTCCAGCCCGACGCCGCGCAGGGCCGACAGAGCGGCGACCAGGGCGGTCGGGTGGCAGTCGGCCGGCCCCTTCTCGCCGATGATCAGGATCGACAGCAGCACGGTCTCGCCGACCCTGCCCATGTCGCTGGCATCGCGCAGTGCGAAGAGGAGCGCGCCGTCGGGCGGCGGCGCCTCGGAGCTCAAGGTGGCGAGATCGAGCCAGGACACGGCTTCGCCCTCGTCCTCGCCGAGGGCCTTGAGCGCGCCGCGAAGCCAGGCCTGACGCGCGAGCTCGGCGGAGGACTCGTCCTCGCGGGAGGCCTGCCAGGCCTCCATGTCGCCCTGCCAGGGCAAGGTCGGATTGCCGGCCAGGCGATAGTAGGGCCAGAGGCTCGCCGCGGCGGCCGCGCCTTGGGGATCGAGCAGCGCCTCCTGGCGCGCCAGGAGATACCAGGCGGCCCCTTCGTCCAGGCGGCCGGCGGCAAAGAGCGCGCGGCCGGCGGGGTCGGCGAACCAGAGCAGCGGCGGCTCGACCGGCACCTCGAGGAGGTCGGGCAGCAGCACCCGGACCAGGAGCTGATAGACGGCAGGATCGGCCGCGCGCTCGAGGGCGGCCTGGATCAGTTGGGCCCGCGCCGTCGGCTGCTCGCGCTCGCGGACCGCCTGATAGAGCAGGGCGCGCCCCGGCCCGCCGGGGTTCTCGTCCAGCGCGGCGATGGGATCGTCGAGCTCGGCGGAATCGAAGACGTAAAGATCGTAGATCTCTCTGAGCGCCGCGGTGCGAAGGACACCCATGGAGACGGCCCGTTCGGCCGCCCGGGTCCGCGGCTCGAGATCGCTTCGCTCCGATGCGGCAATGGCGACCAGCAGGCCGGGGCTGGCGGCCTCGATCAGATCGTCGGGAAGCGGCCGGTCGATCATGTGCAGCATCGCCAGATGCAGTGGCGAGTCGACGGTGACGCTGGCCGTCTCCGCGCCGGCGAAGGCGTCCACCAGGGTGAAAAAGGCCGGATCGTCCTCGGTGCTGCCCTGCTCGACCATGAGGCCGACGCCCAGCATGGCCTGGTCGAACTCGCCGGAGCGGAGCTGGCAGTAGACCATGGCCCGGCGCCAGTAGCCGGCCGCGCCGTCGCGCGCCACCTCGCGGCGCACCTTGCGGCAGGCCTCCTCGACCTCTCCGGTGAGCAGGAGCCCCTCGGTCCGGGCTCTGGCGATCCGATCGTTTTCGTAGCGTTGCGGGACCAGGCGCAGCAGTTCGTTCAGCCCGCGCACGTCGCCCAGGGCCGCCAGGCGGTCGACCCGGGTCGCCAGCAGGGTGGCAGTCGCCTCGGTCGTGGCGCGGCGGCTGCGCGGCGGCTCGGCATTGGTCAGCAGCAGGCGGCGGGCGAGCCCGCGCAGGGTCGCCGACTCGAGCCGCGAGGGCAGGCGGCGCAGCAGCCGCTCCACGGCCGTGCGATCGCTGCGGCTCCACATGTCGCCGCCGAAGCCGCCGTTGCGGGCGTCAAGCGTGCCGATCGCGTCGGGGTCGATGTCCCCCAGGGGATTGATCTCGATGCCCATGAGGCCGCTTCCCTCGCCTTCCATGCCTCGGGTCAGGCTCGAGGGCAGGGTCCGGGCGGTCGGGGCCAGGGCAGCAGGGCGGGCCTCCTCGGCGGTCGCGGGGCCTTCGGCGCCGGGCATCAGGGCGGTCGGCGGCGCGAGCGGCCGGGGCGCTCCGGTCGCGGCGCCGCCGCTTTCGAGAGAGGTCTGCGCCCAGACCGGCGCGGGCGCGGCGCCGGCCACGGCCAGCGCCACGGCAAAGCCGGTAAGACTTGGTATCCAGCCGCTCCTAGCGAGGGAAACGGTCATTTGGTATGGCCTTTTCGACCGGCTTGGTCGGCGGCGGCAGCTCCCATGTCGCGACCAGGACGCCCCCCGCCGTCAGCACCAGAACGCACAGCGCGGCGGAGGCCATAAGCAGTTTGTTTCGGTTCATGGCTCCCCGGATTGAACTCTCGTTAACGGTGACGAAACCACGCCCGCGCACCCGGGCCCGGGAGGACCGGACCGGAGAGGGACGAAATCGAGGCAGGCTTGCATGGGACCCGCAGGTTTGTGTTACTTTTTGACTGTGGCGATATTGCGGCAATTTATCGGCGAGCCCGCAGGCAGGCAACGGTGAAACAGGAACTTAGCGGCCTTCCGGGGCTTTTTGGGCGCCTGCCGGTCCCATGGCCGGGCGGGGCCTGCCTTGCCGCCGGGGCACCGCGTCCCCAGCCCGAGACAGGAGCGGGATCGTGAGGGTGCCGCGCTCGATCGTGCTGGTCGGCCTCATGGGCGCCGGGAAGAGCTGCATCGGGCGCCGGATGGCGGCGCGCCTCGAGCTTCCTTTCATCGATGCCGACGCCGAGATCGAAACGGCGGCGGGCTGCACCATCGAGGAGATCTTCACCCGTCACGGCGAGGCCGCTTTCCGCGACGGCGAGCGCCGGGTCATTGCGCGGCTTCTGGACGGACCCAAGCACGTCATGGCAACCGGCGGCGGGTCCTTCATGGACGTACGGACCCGCCAGGCGATACGCGACAAGGGGATCTCAATCTGGATCCGGGCCGACCTCGAGCTCCTGCTCCGACGGACCGCGCGGCGCAACAACCGCCCGTTGCTCAAGACCGGCGATCCGCGTCAGATCCTGAGCGGTCTGATCGACGCCCGCTATCCGGTCTACGCCGAAGCCGACATTATCGTGGAGAGCGCGGACAAACCCCCAGAGGTGACGGTGCAGCGAACCATGAAGGCGCTCGACCGCTTTCTCGCCTGCGAGCCCGCGACGGCCGGCGCGGCGGTGGCGGCACAGCCATGAGCGAGTGGTCCCGCCTGCCGGTCGCGCTCGGCGAACGCGCCTACGACATCCTGGTCGGCGAAGGCCTGGTATCGACCGCGGGACGGCACATCGCCGCGGCGACCGGGGCCCGGCGCGTCATGGTGGTGACCGACGGGAACGTCGCGCCGCTCTACGCCGAACCGCTCGCGCGCGCGCTCGACGACGCGGGACTGGCCTACGAGATCCTGGTCGTCCCGGCCGGCGAGGCGACCAAGGACTTCAAGCACCTGGAGGACCTGGCCGACCGCATGCTGGCGGCCAAGGTGGAGCGGGGCACCCCGGTGGTGGCGCTCGGCGGCGGCGTGGTCGGCGATTTGGCCGGCTTCGCCGCCTCGATCATGCTGCGCGGCGTCGATTTCGTGCAGATCCCCACGACGCTGCTGGCCCAGGTCGATTCCTCGGTCGGCGGCAAGACCGGCATCAACACGCGTTACGGCAAGAACCTGGTCGGTAGCTTCCATCAGCCGCGCCTGGTGCTGGCCGACACCCAGACGCTCTCGACCCTGCCCCGCCGCGAGCTGCTCGCCGGCTACGCCGAGGTGGTCAAGTACGGCCTGATTTGCGATCCGGAGTTCTTCGCCTGGCTCGAAGGCCACGGCGCGGCGATGATCGACGGCGATCCCGCCGCCCTGCGCCACGCGGTTCTGACCGGCTGCGCCACGAAGGCGGCCGTGGTCGCCGAGGACGAGCGGGAGACCGGGCGCCGCGCGCTGCTCAATCTGGGCCACACCTTCGGTCACGCGCTGGAGGCGGAGTTCGGCTACGGCGAGGCGCTGCTGCACGGCGAGGCCGTGGCCGCCGGCCTCGTCCTCGCCTTCGACCTCTCGGCCCGCCTGGGGCTCTGCCCGCCCGAGGACGCCGCCCGGGTTCGGCGCCACCTGGCCGCGATCGGCCTGCCGGCCGGCGTGGAGGGGCTGCGCCGTCCCGGATTGAGCGGCGCGGCCCTGGTCGCGCACATGGCGCGCGACAAGAAGGTCGAGGACGGCCAGGTGACTTTCGTCCTGGCGCGCGGCATCGGCCAAGCTTTTTTGAGTCGGGACGTGAAAATGGCCGAGGTCGAGGCCATGTTGAATAGTGCCCTGGCGGCATAAGCCACTGAACTCTCAGGCAAGAACCCGAAGTCTTAAACCATGGAAACCGAACTTTTCGTCTGGATCGGCGCCATCCTGGCGCTCTTGGTGTTGTCGGGCTTCTTCTCCGGCTCGGAGACGGCCCTGACCGCCGCTTCGCGCCCGCGCATGCACACCCTGGAACAGCAGGGCGATCACCGCGCCCTCGTGGTCAACCGCCTGTTCGCTACCAAGGAGCGCCTGATCGGCGCGATCCTGCTGGGCAACAACCTGGTCAACATCATGGCCTCGGCCCTGGCGACCGGCATCCTGATCCGCCTGTTCGGCGAAGCCGGCATGGTCTACGCCACGCTGGCCATGACCCTGCTGGTGCTTATCTTCGCCGAGGTTCTGCCCAAGACCTACGCGATCCACAACGCCGACCGCCTCGCCCTGACCGTGGCGCCGGTGATGCGCGTGGTGGTCTTCGTCTTCGGCCCCGTCACCATCGCGGTCCAGTCCATCGTCCAGGGCACCCTGCGCCTGTTCCGCATCCGCTGGATCGATAGTGACCCCTCGAGCGAGGAAGAGCTGCGCGGCGCCATCGACCTGCACGCCGGCGAGAGCGAGGAGGTGCGCCACGAACGGCAGATGCTGCGCTCGATCCTGGACCTGGCGGACGTCGAGGTCGAGGAGATCATGACGCACCGGCGCAACGTGGTGATCGTCGACGCCGACCTGCCGACCGAGACCATCGTCAAGCAGGTGCTCGAGAGCCCCTATACGCGCATTCCGCTGTGGCGCGAGTCGCAAGACAACATCATCGGTGTCCTGCACGCCAAGGCGCTGCTGCGCGCGGTTCAGGCCAAGGGCGGCCAGCTAACCGAGATCGACATCGAGTCGATCGCCAACGACCCCTGGTTCATCCCGGAGAACACCGACCTCCTGTCCCAGCTCCAGGCCTTCCGCAGCCGCCACGAGCACTTCGCCATGGTGGTCGATGAGTACGGCGAGCTGATGGGTATCGTCACACTCGAGGACATCCTGGAGGAGATCGTCGGCGAGATCGCCGACGAGCACGACGTCGAGATGGCCGGCGTCGAACTGCTCAAGGACGGCGCCATCGTAGCCAACGGCGACGTCACGATCCGGGACCTCAACCGCCAGTTCGAGTGGCGCCTGCCCGACGAGGAAGCCTCGACCGTCGCCGGTCTCGTCCTGCACGAGGCGCGGCGCATCCCCGAAGAGGGCCAGGTCTTCGCCTTCCATGGCATGCGCTTCGAAGTGCTGGAGCGCAAGCGCAACCAGATCACCTCGCTCAAGGTGACCCCGCTCGAGCAGGAACCCGATGCGGAGGCGCCAGAAGCCGCCGTCGGCGACTGACCTCTGGCGTTTCAGTCAAACCCGGATCCGCTCTAGCAGGCTGATGAAGAACTCCTCAGTCCTTGACCACGGTCATCCTTCGACAAGCTCAGGATGAGGGTTAGTGTCTAAAACATCTCGCCCTCACCCTGAGCTTGTCGAAGGGTGATGGTGCCTACGAGGCGCATTTTCAGCCGCCTCTAGCGGCGGCGGCAGAGCGCCGTTGCGCCCGTCGCGGTCGGTGCCGCGCACCAGGTAGAGGGTGCGCCCGGCGAAGTCGACCAGCGACTGCTCTCCCGCCATGCGCCGGCCCAGTTCCCGGTCCCAGAGCGAGGTCGCCGGCATGAGCCGGATAACGAAACCGGCCCGCCGCCGTCCCGACCTGTTGGGCGCGGAGCCGTGCACGAGGTAGGCGTCGTGCAGCGAGACCTGGCCGGCCTTCAGCACCAGGTCGCGCGCCTGGCCCGCGTCGAAGGCGGCGGGGGCGATCTCCTTGTTGAGGGTGCGGTCGTCGCGGTCCTCGGTCTTGTGCTCGTAGCGGTCGCGCGACCTGTGAGTGCCCGGAATCACGCGCAGGCAGCCGTTCTCCGGGCCCGAATCGTCGAGCGCCACCCAGACCGTGCAGGTCGCAAGCGGGCGTATCGGCCAGTAGGCGGCGTCCTGGTGCCAGGGCGTCGCCTTGCCGGTTCCCGCCGGCTTGCCGAAAACTGTCGTGCCCCAGAGGATCATGTCCGGACCCAGGACCGACTCGGCGAGATCGAGCAGTTCCGGAGCGCAGGCGAACTCGAGCCACGCCCCGGCGCCCCTCAAGCCTTGCACGCCCTCGTCCAGAAGGTGCGGACAGATGATGACGTCGGAGGCGAGATGGGGGTTTTCGTCGAGCAGGCGGCCGAGCGCCGCGCGCATGGCCGCCAGACGCGCAGAGCCGACATGGAAATCGGGTATCACGTAGCCGTCGCGCCGATAGGCCGCAATCTCGGCCGGGCTCAACGCGGTCATCGCAGCCTCACGCTCCCTCGCCCCGGGGTGCACAGGCCCGGCAGTCTAGCGGAAGCGGCCGCCCCGGAACAGGCGCCTCGGAACACAAGAAAAGCAATCATTTAGGATGACGGCCCGCCCGGCCGGACGGTCCATGCTACGCTCGCCTCGCCTCGTCTTGACGGCCATTGGACGCTTCTTATAGTGCGTCCGTTCCGCGGCCATCCGGGTCCCCGTGCCCGAGCCAATTTTCGAAAGCCCAGATCATGCCTTTGTCGCCGCCGGCCGAGCGCAAGCACCTGCACACACGCCGCTATCACTTCGAGGGATTCGAACGGGCCGACGGGCTCTGGGACATCGAAGGGCGGATGACCGACGTCAAGACCTACGGCTTCGACAACAACTACCGGGGGCGGATCGAGCCGGGAACGCCCCTGCACGACATGATCATTCGCCTGACCCTGGATACCGATTTCGTGGTGCGGGACATCGAAGCCACGACCGAGGCCTCGCCCTACCGAATGTGCAGCGACATTACGCCCAATTTCAAGCGCATGATCGGCACCAAGATAAGCCTCGGCTGGCGCGCGGCGATCCGCAAGAACCTCGGCGGGGTCGAGGGCTGCACGCACCTGGTCGAGATGCTCGGCGCCATGGCGACCGTCGCCTTCCAGACGATCTACCCGAAGATCGCGGCCAAGGTCGAAGATCCCAATCCCGCAAAGAGGCCGGGGATGATCGATTCCTGCCACGCCTACCGCAGCGACGGCGAGATCGTGAAGCGGATCTGGCCGTCGTTCTACACCGGCAGCTGAGTCGCCCATCCCGCCCTCCCACCGAGCAGACCTTGGTTTGGCCGAGAAATGCGGGCTAGACTGTGCCGGCCCCGCGGCGCGGCGCCTCGCACCGATGCGAGACCGTCCGTCCGCCGGCGAGGGCTGTGGGGAGGAGCGGTTTGTCCGGCCCGGTCATGGCCAAGAGCCCGATCTACGATCTTCTGATCGTAGGCGGCGGAATCAACGGCGCGGGGATCGCCCGCGACGCGGCGGGCCGCGGCCTGAAGGTTCTGCTCTGCGAGCAGCACGACCTGGCCTCGGCGACCTCCTCGGCCAGCACCAAGTTGATCCACGGCGGCCTGCGATATCTCGAGTACTTCGAGTTCCGCCTGGTGCGCGAGGCACTGATCGAGCGGGAGGTCCTGCTGCGCGCCGCGCCCCACATCATCTGGCCCATGACCTTCGTGCTGCCCCACGCCCGTCAGCTGCGGCCCGCCTGGATGGTGCGCCTCGGCCTCTGGCTCTACGACCACCTGGGCGGCCGCGAGCGGCTCCCGGGATCGCGCGGGCTCGACCTGACGCGCGATCCCCTGGGCGGGCCACTGGCCGGCGACGTCAAGAGGGGGTTCAGCTACGCCGACTGCTGGGTCGAGGACTCCAGGCTGGTGGTGCTCAACGCCCTGGATGCCCGGGAACGGGGCGCGGAGATCCGAACCCGCACCCGCTGCGTCAGCGCGCGGCGCCGCGACGGCCTCTGGGAGATGGACCTGGCCCCGAGCGGGGGCGAGGCCGCCGAACGGATCAGGGCGCGCATCATGATCAACGCCGCCGGGCCGTGGGTCAGCGAGACCCTGACAAGCGTGGCGAGCCTGAACGCGAAGAGCGCGGTGCGCATGATCAAGGGCAGCCACATCGTGGTCCCGCGCCTCTACGACGGCGAGCAGAGCTACATCCTGCAGAACACCGACCGGCGGGTCGTGTTCCTGATCCCCTACGAGCAGCGCTTCACCCTGATCGGGACGACGGACGTGCCCTACGACGGCGACCCCGCCGAGGCCCGCATCGCCGATGACGAGACCCGCTATCTGTGCGACGCTGCGAACCGCTATCTCGCGCAGCAGATCGGACCGGAGGACGTCATCTGGAGCTATGCCGGCGTGCGCCCGCTCTACGACGACGCGAGCGAGAACGCCTCGGCGGTGACCCGCGACTACGTCCTCGACATCGATGCGGACGACGGCGCCGCGCCGCTGCTCTCGGTCTTCGGCGGCAAGATCACGACCTACCGCAAGCTGGCCGAGCACGCCCTGGCCAAGCTTTCGCCCTGGCTCGAAGCGACCGGCGATCCCTGGACCGCCGAGGTGTCCCTGCCGGGCGGCGACATGCCGGACGCCGATTTCGACGCCTATCTCGAGCGTTTTCAAGGCGCGCACCCCTGGCTTCCACCGGCCCTGGCGCGGCGCTACCTGCGCGCCTACGGCACCCGCGCCGAGCGCATCGTCGGGCGGGCCGCGGCGCTCGACGATCTCGGCGAAGCCCTGGGCGACGGTCTCTACGAGGCGGAGCTTCGCTATCTGGTCGACCAGGAATGGGCGCAGACCGCCGAGGACATCCTGTGGCGACGGTCGAAGCTCGGCCTGCACTGCGGGGCGGAGACCCGTGCGCGGCTTGACGACTGGATTGCCCGCCGTGCCACCGCCGCCGCCGAGCGGATCGCCCTGCCATGAGCCTGGCCCTGGAGCAGGTCGGCAAGACGGTCGGTTCCGAGACCCACCTCCGGGACATCACGCTCGAGCTGGCGCCGGGCTCGCTCAACGTCCTGCTCGGCCCGACCCTCGCCGGCAAGACATCGCTGATGCGCATCATGGCCGGCCTCGACCGTCCGACCAGCGGGCGCCTGCTGCTCGACGGCCGCGACGTCGAGTTCTACCGCAGCCCGGCGCGTGTCGCCTGGACGCCGAGCGGCACCAACGTCCCCGACTACCCCAAGTTGGCCCAGCTCTGGTGGCAGAACATCGGCGAGGCGGTGGCTGGCGAGGTTACCGTGGACACCGCCATGGACAACCTGGCGCGCGAGCAGGACAAGGTGCTCAGGCGGCTGCAGCGCTCCAACGTTCAGGGTGACTGCGGACCGAAGCTCAACGACGAGATCGATCCCGAGAAGTGGCTTAGCCAGGCGGGCTCGCCCAAGGCCAAGCTGGCCAACGAGAAGCCCCAGGGCGAGACGGTCGACTACGACCAGTTGATCCAGGCCTGGCGCGAGGGACGGGTCAAGTAGTCCATCACGCGGTGCGGAGGCACCGCTCTTGATACGTTAATCGCGACGAAATCGCGCGATTTCGGGGCGGAAAGTCCTTCCGCCCCGTTCTTTTTTTACAGAACCATGACCGTTGGCGACGCTTTAGGCTCGAAAAGGCGGTCTCGGCGTCCCGGGACACCCTGATTGTCGTGGATCAGGCCCTTCGGGTCGCCAATACAGCGGCAATTCGTTCGAGTTTCTCTCGAAGACCATGTACAGCAACCATATTGCCGTGCAAAACTAATGGCAGGGCGTTTCGCGTGGTCGCGGTATAGAGGGACCGCAAGTTGGGATTGAGCGCTGGCCACGCTTGGTTTCCGGTTCGCGGGCGTGTTGGGCTTGAGACTAGGGGCGTTACGTTTCGGAGCATACCATCAATGGCAAACGGTCAAGATTTCGACCATCCGGCGGTCTCGCAGCACGCGGTCGCCGCGGTGGTCAAATGGTTCAATCCCGTTAAGGGTTTCGGATTTGTTCAGCCCAACGACGGCTCGCCGGACGCCTTCCTGCACATTTCCGTCCTGCAGGAAATCGGGCGTCGGGACCTGCCGGAAGGCGCCAAGATCGTCTGTGACCTGGCACAAGGCCGCAAAGGCCTCCAGGTCGCCGCGATCAACCACGTCGAGGATCCGCCGGACTCGGCGCCGCAGCCCGCGATGATGGGCGAAGCCGAGACGTCGCAGCTCGAGGGCACGGTCAAGTTCTTTAACGCCGAGAAGGGTTTCGGCTTCGTCATTCCAGACGACGGCAGCAAGGACGTCTTCGTGTCGGCGCGAACCCTGCAGCGGATCGGACTGGCGACGCTGGAATCGAACCAGCGCGTGCGCTTGAGCATTCGCCATGGCCAGAAAGGCCCCATGGCCGAGCACGTCGAGGTTCTTGGATAAGACCACTCCGCGGTCGTTCACGGAGTGGAGAGAAGCGCGGCAGGACGCAAGACCGGCGGCTGGTGAGTTCGCCCGAAAAAGCCCAGGAAAGCGTGGCGTCTGTGCTGCGGCCTGACGAGATCTTGCTGCGTGTGCGCGGCCTGAGCGGCATCTGGCTGGCCGAGGTTTCCTTCGATCTCGCTGCGGGCGAGTGCCTGGCCGTCATGGGTCCCTCCGGTTCCGGGAAGAGCCTCCTGCTGCGCGCGCTGGCCGATCTGGATCCCAACAGCGGCGACGTCAGTCTGGCCAGGCAAGCGCGCTCGGCGATGAGCGCACCGGCGTGGCGGCGCCTGGTGACTTACGCGGCGGCGGAGCCCGGCTGGTGGGCGGAGACGGTCGGCGCTCACTTCGAAGACTGGACGGCGGCGGCCCCCTTGGTCCGACGGTTCCACCTGGCCGAAGACTGCGCAACCTGGCCGGTCGGCCGCCTCTCCACCGGGGAGTCGCAGCGGCTCGGATTGATCCGTCTGCTCGTGCAGGGGCCCTCTGTGCTCCTGCTCGACGAGCCGACCTCGGCCCTGGACGAGGCCGGACGGGAAGCCGTGGAGGCCGCCGTGCGCGAAAGGCTGGACGCGGGCGCGGGGGCGATTTGGGTTACCCATGACGCGTCCCAGGCGAAACGCGTGGCGAAGCGCTGCCTGCGGATGGAGCGCGGCGAGGCGGTGGAGTCAGTCCCGTGAACGCGATTCCCCTTGGATATGCCGACCTCGCCATCGCCGCGGTCCTTGTGCTGATCAACGGCGCGCTCTCGGTCGCCCTCAACCTGGGCATCGCTCGTCAGCTCGGGATTGCAACCCTGCGCATGATCGTCCAGCTGACTCTGATCGGGTTCGTGCTGACCACCCTCTTCGCCCTGGCCTCGCCGCTCTGGACCGCCGTGGCGGCCCTGGCCATGGTGCTCTTCGCCGGCCGGGAGATCATGGCCCGGCAGCGGCGCCGCATGCGGGGCTGGTGGTCCTACGGCCTCGGCACGGGGTCGATGCTGATGGCCGCCGGCCTGGTCACGGCCTTCGGCCTCACCGCCTCGGTCGGCCCCGACCCCTGGTACGACCCCCGCTATGCCTTGCCGCTGCTCGGCATGGTGCTCGGCAACACCATGACCGGAATCAGCCTTGGGCTGGACACGCTCTCGAGCGGCCTGGTGCGCGACCGGGCCGCGGTCGAGGCGCGGCTGGCGCTGGGCGCGACCCGCAGCCTGGCCTTCCTGCCGGTCACCCGCGCCGCCCTGAGAAGCGCCTACATGCCGATCATCAACGCCATGGCGGCGACCGGGCTGGTCTCCCTGCCCGGCATGATGACGGGACAGATCCTGGCCGGCGCCGATCCCGACGCGGCGGTCCGCTACCAGATCCTGGTCATGTTCCTGATCGCCGGCGGTACGGGCTTCGGCGCCACCACCGCGGTACTCTGGGGAACCCGAAGGCTGAGCGACAACCGCCACCGTTTGCGCCTCGACCGGCTCGCCCCGGCGCGCGATTGACCGGTCAGGACAACTCAGCGCGCAGCTTCTGCCTGAGCACGTCGATCGGCACCAGCTGCCCCTCCACGTCGATGTTCCAGAACTGCCAGCCGTTGCAGGCCGGCGCGCCCTGAACGTGGGCGCCCGCCTGGTGGATCGAGCCCCGGAAGTCGGCGGTCACCAGGGTTCCGTCGGCGCGCACCTTGGCGACGCTCCGCCGTCCGGGCGCGTAGAGCAGCGTGCCCGGCTCCAGGAGACCGCGCTCGACCAGCCAGCCGAAGGGGATGCGCGGCTGGTCACGCTTCGAGGGGGTGACCGCGAGGGACTCGTCGTCGAGCGGCCGGACCGCCGCGAGCCGGCGCTCGGCGAGGGCGACGTAGTCGGCTTCGCGCTCGAACCCGATGTAGCGCCGCCGCAGCCGCTTGGCGACCGCCGCCGTGGTGCCGCTGCCCAGGAAGGGGTCCAGAACCAGATCGCCCGGCTTGCTCGCCGCCAGGATGACCCGGTGCAGCAGGGCCTCGGGTTTCTGGGTCGAGTGCGCCTTGCGCCCCTGGCCGTCCTTCAGCCGCTCGGCCCCGGTGCAGATCGGCAGCAGCCAGTCGCTGCGCATTTGCAGGTCGTCGTTCAGCGCCTTCATGGCCGCGTAGTTGAAGGTGTAGGCCGCTTCCTGGTGCTTGGCCGCCCAGATCATGGTCTCGTGGGCGTTGGTGAAGCGCCGGCCGCGGAAGTTCGGCATGGGGTTGGACTTACGCCACACCACGTCGTTGAGGATCCAGAACCCGAGGTCCTGGAGGCAGGCGCCGACCCGGAAGATGTTGTGATAGCTGCCAATAACCCAGAGCGAGCCGTCGTCCTTGAGGACCCGGCGCGCGGCGGCCAGCCAGCGGCGCGTGAAGTCGTCGTAGCTGGCCAGGTCGTCGAAGCGGTCCCAGTGGTCGTCGACGCCCTCGACCCGGCTGTGGTTCGGACGGCTCAGGTCGCCGGAGAGCTGGAGGTTGTAGGGCGGGTCGGCGAAGACGAGATCGACCGACGTTTCCGGGAGGCGGCCCATCTCCTCGATGCAATTACCCTGACGAATGATGTCGTATTGCAACCCGGGGTCCCCCTTGGCGGCGCAGGTGCGGGCATCCTGAGTCACCGGAGACTCGCCGTCAAGAGTCATGAGAGTCAATCGCTTAGATCGAGGACCTCACGCACGGGCCGAAACGACCGCCGGTGCTGGGGGGTAACCCCGAGCCGGGACAGCGCGGCCCGGTGCTCGGCCGTGCCGTATCCCTGGTTGCGTTCCCAGCCGTAGCCCGGGTGCGCCCCCGCCAGGCAGGCCATCTGCCGGTCCCGCGCCACCTTGGCCAGGATCGAGGCGGCGGCGATCGACAGGCTGCGGGCGTCGCCCTTGATCACCGTGCGCACCCGGCACGGCAGATCGGGCGCCCGGTTGCCGTCGACCAGGGCGACGTCGGGCGCCAGGCCGCAGCGCGCCACGGCGCGCGCCATGGCGAGCAGGCTGGCCTGCAGGACGTTGAGGCGATCGATCTCCTCGACCGCCGCCTCGGCCAGTCCGTGCCGGACAGCCTCGGGCGGAGCCGCCTGGAGTGCCGCCGCCAGGCCGGCGCGGGCGCGCGCCGACAGCCGCTTGGAATCGTCGAGAGCCGCGGCGAGACCGGGCGGCAGACGCGCAGGTTCGAGCCAGACCGCGGCCGCCACCACCGGGCCGGCCCAGGGACCCCGTCCGGCTTCGTCGACCCCGACGACGCAGCGGCCGGTGCCGGCGCCCTCCGCCCGCTCGAGCTCGAAGTCGGGCACCGCGTCCTCCTCAGTCCTTGACCGGTTCGATCTTGCCCTTGACCGGCTTGCCCAGGTCCTGGGCCAGGTCGACCGACTTCGGGCGCTTCATCGGCGAGGATCGCGACGGCTGGGGCATGATGTCGCCGACCCAGCGGGTCGCGCCGGTCGCCATATCGACCATGCGGTGCTCGGCCCGCCGGGTCGAGCGGAACAGCGCGCCGACCTCGCGGCCGAAAGTGAGACGCAGCATTTCCCGCGGCGAGGTGACGCCGATCAGAACGATGCGGTTGAGCCGGCGGGCGGTCTCGAGCCAGAAGGGGCTGACGATCAGCGAGAGCACCGTCACCGAGACGATCAGGCGGTGGGTCTCGGCCGTGACCGCGCCGCTGCTGATGGCGAGCGCCGCCAGGATGAAGGAGAACTCGCCGATCTGGGCCAGCAGCACACCGGACAGGAAGGCGCGCGGCCAGGTCTCGCCCAGCGCCTTCAGCAGCCCGACGTTGAGCGCCGTCTTGAACAGAGCGATGAAGGCAACGATCAGGACCACGGTCCAGACGTTGGCCCAGATGAACTCGAGGTCGATCAACAGGCCGATCGACAGGAAGAAGGCCATCAGCAGGACGCTCTGGATCGGCGCCGTGTAGTGGATCATGACCCGTCGGCTGGTCGAGTTGCCGATCACCAGGCCGGCCAGGAAGGCGCCGTAGGCCGGCGAGAGGCCGAGCACGCCCGAGATCGCCGCCGCGCCGAAGCAGAAGGCCAGGCCGGCCAGGGGCGTCAGGTCGGCGGACTTGCCGACCAGCCGGGCGAAGGGCAGGCGCATGCGCTGGCGTCCGCTCAGGTAGATGATCAGGAGCACCAGGAAGACGATCGAGAGAACGATCTTCAGCACGGCCTCGATACCGATCGACCCACCCGGACCGAACGACCCGATGATCAGCATCATGGGCACGACCGCCAGGTCTTGGGCGATCAGCACGCCGATCGTGATCTGCCCGATCCGGGTCCTGAGCTCGCCGATCTCCTGCAGCATCTTGATCGCGACCGCGGTGCTGGAGACCGCCACGACGAAGCCCAGCAGCAGCACCTGGGGCAGAGGCCAGTCGAGCACCTGGCCGAAGATGAACATGGCGAGCAGGCTGACCGCGATCTGCAGGCCCGTGGCGGCGAGCGCGATGCCCCAGACCTGCCGCGCGCCGCGCAGGGAAAGCTCCATGCCGATCAGGAACAGCAGCATCAGCACGCCGAGCTCGGCGAGCTGCTGGATCATGTCGCGGTTCTCGACGAAGCTGGCGCCCGAAGGCCCGAGGATCATCCCGGCCAGGATGTAGCCGGCCACGGCCGGCTGTCGAAAGCGCTGCATGGCCATCCCGCAGCCCAGCGCCGCCAGGACGACGAGCGCCAATCCGGTCAGCTGGCTGTGGTCATGCACCGACTCCATGATGGCGGTGACTCTAGCACGCCGGCCGTTAACCAGAAGTCACGAGGCGGGACAAGTCTCAGAACAAAGCGAGCTGATTCGGGTCGGGACCCGGGGCGACGAACTGGCTGGTATCCGGCTGCCATTCGTTCTTGTCGAGGCCGAGCCGTTTGCGGGCGATCTGGAAGCGCTTGGCGATCATCTCGGCATAGACGCCGTGCCCGCGCATGCGGTGCTTGAAGTCGGCGTCGTAGAGCTTGCCGCCCCGGGTCTGGCGCACCAGGCTGAAGACCCGGTCGCGGCGGTCCGGGAAGTGGGCGTCGAGCCACTCCCGGAACAGGTCCTTGATCTCGAGGGGCAGCCGCAGAACCGTGTAGCCAGCGGAGCGCGCGCCGGCCCCGGCCGCCGCTTCGAGGATCTTCTCCATCTCCGCGTCGTTCAGCGCCGGGATCATGGGCGCGGCGAGCACCCCGGCCGGCACCCCGGCCTTGTTGAGCCCCTCGATGGCGGCCAGCCGCCGTTCCGGACGCGGCGCCCGGGGCTCCAGCTTGCGCGCCAGCGCGCCGTCCAGGGTGGTCACCGAGACCATGACCCGAACCAGGCCGGCCTCGGCCAGGGGCGCCAGGATATCCAGATCGCGCAGGATCAGCGCCGACTTGGTCACGATGGTGACGGGATGGCGCGCCTGGCGGAGCACCTCCAGGACGCCGCGAGTGATCTCCAGCTTGCGCTCGGCCGGCTGGTAGGGGTCGGTGTTGGCGCCGAGCGCGATGACCTTCGGCTTGTAGCCGCGTTTGGACAGGGCCTTGCGCAGAAGCGCCGGCGCCTCGTGCTTGGCGAAGATCCGGGTCTCGAAGTCCCGGCCCGGTGAGAGGCCGAGCCAGGCATGGCTCGGCCGGGCGTAGCAGTAGATGCAGCCGTGCTCGCAGCCCCGATAGGGATTGATCGAGCGGTCGAAGGGGATGTCCGGCGACTGGTTCGTGGCAATGATCTCGCGGCTCGCGTCGGGCGAGATCAGCGTGTCGGCCCGCGGCTCCGGCGCGTCCCGGTCCCAGGCGCCTTCCCAGCCGTCGGCGGTCCGGACTCTCTGGTAGGGCTCGTAACGCCCGGCCTCGTTGCTGACCGCGCCGCGCCCCTTGACCGCCTTATTGGGAACCGCGTCGTCCATGGCTGAGAGTTTACGCCCACAGAAAGAACAAAACAAGAACGACTCTGTCGGAAGCGCTCTGTCGGAGACCGTCGATCTCGTGGCACCGCCGTGCTAAAGAGCGGCCGATGACCGCCGACCCCGGGATCTCCGTGCTGATTCCCGCCCTCGACGCCGAGGCGGGGCTGCCGGCCGTGCTCGACTCGCTGGAGCCGGGCCGCCGCGAGGGACTGATCGCCGAGGTCCTGCTGTGCGACGGCGGTTCCAAGGACCAGACCGCGCGCGTCGCGCGGGACCGGGGCGCGCGGGTGCTCTCCGCCGGCCGCGCCAACCGGGGCCGCCAGCTCGCCACGGCCGCCGCAGCCGCCGGCGCCGACTGGCTGCTCTTTCTCCACGCCGACACGCGCCTCGCGCCCGGATGGGTCGGTGCGGCCGAGCGCTTCATGAGCGTGCCCCGGAACGCCCGGCGCGCCGGCTACTTCCGCCTGGAGCTCGACGACCCGGCGCCGCAGGCGCGCCGGATCGAGGCCGTGGCCAACTGGCGGGCGCGAACCCTAGGCCTGCCCTACGGCGATCAGGGGCTGCTGATCACCAAGAGCCTCTACGGCAGCCTCGGCGGCTACCGCCCGCTCGCGCTGATGGAGGACGTCGACTTCGTCCGCCGCCTCGGCCGCCGGCGCCTGGTCATGCTGGAGAGCGAAGCGATCACCTCGGCGGCGCGCTACCGCCGGGGCGGCTGGCTGCTGCGGCCGCTGCGCAACCTCGGCATCCTGGCGCTCTACTTCGCCGGGCTGCCGCCAGCCTGGCTCAAGCGGCTCTACGGATGAGCCTGCAGAGCCACCTGGTGGTCTTCGCCCGCGCGCCCCGGCTCGGCCGGGTCAAGCGGCGCCTCGCCCGCGACCTGGGCCCGGTCGCCGCCCTGCGCTTCCACCGTCTGACCACCGCCGGCCTGCTGCGGCGCGTGGCGCGCAGCCCGAACTGGACCACCTGGCTGGCCGTGACGCCCGACCGGGAGATCGCGCGGCCGCGCGGCCTCTGGGCGACGCCGGCCCGCCTGAGGGCGCAGGGCCCGGGCGACCTGGGCCGGCGCATGGGACGCGTCTTCCGGGAACTGCCGCCCGGGCCGGTGGTGATCGTCGGCACCGACATCCCGGAGATCTCCGGCACCCACGTGACCCAGGCCTTCGCCGCTCTCGGCCGGAACGACTGGGTGATCGGACCTGCCAGCGACGGCGGCTACTGGCTGATCGGCGCGCGCCGGCGGCCGCGCCTCGCCCTGCCCTTTCGCGGCGTGCGCTGGGGCGGCCCCCATGCCCGGGCCGACACCCTGGCCGGTCTCGGCGGGCAGCGGGTCGCCTTCCTGGAAGAGCTCGACGACGTCGACACCGCCGCCGACCTGGCCCGTCTCAGCCCAGGACCGAGAAGCTGCTCTCGGGGTTGATCGTGCGCCGGCGGCTGTAGAAGCCGACGTCGATGGTCCGGTCGGTGTAGGCCATGGGGAACTGCACCGGCTCGGCGTCGTGGTCCCGGCCGGCCTCGACCTGCTCGATCAGCGCCGCCATCATCGCGCCCGCGGGCGGCGCGTTCTTGAACTGGTTGCCGCTCGAGCCGCAGGCCATGTAGAAGCCCGGCACGCAGCTCTTGTCGTAGATCGGGATCCAG
>JASJEC010000039.1 GCA_030064845.1 Kiloniellales bacterium | reverse complement strand
GTCGCCGCCGGCGAGCGGGTCGGGATCGTCGGGCCGAGCGGCTCGGGCAAGTCCTCGATCGTCCGGCTGCTGCTGCGCACCTATGACCCCCAGGGCGGCGCGGTCAGGCTGGGCGGCCGCGACCTACGCGATCTTTCGCTGGCCGCGCTGCGCAGCCAGATGGCCGTGGTCAATCAGGACACCACGCTGTTCCACGGCACGGTCGAGGACAACCTGCGCCTGGGCAAGCCGGAGGCGACCCAGGAAGAGCTCGAAGGCGCCGCCGAGGCGGCGAACGCCCACCTCTTCATCCGCGACCTGCCCCAGGGCTATCAGACGGTCGTCGGCGAGCGCGGGATCCGGCTGTCCGGCGGCCAGCGCCAGCGCATCGCGATCGCCCGGGCGATCCTGCGCGACGCGCCGATCCTGATTCTCGACGAGGCGCTCTCCGCGGTCGATGCCGAAAACGAGGCCGTGATTCAGCAGGCCCTCGACCGCCTGATGCAGGGCCGGACGACGCTGATCCTCGCGCACAGGCTCTCGAGCGTGATCGACGCCGACCGCATCCTGGTGCTGGATCACGGGCAGGTGGTCGAGGAAGGCCCGCACCGAGAGCTGATGGCCAAGCGCGGCGCCTACTTCCGCCTCATGGCCGAACAGGCGGCCGAGGGCGAGACCGGCGGGGCAATCGAACTGCCGGCGCGCGGCCAGGCGCTGCTCGCCGCCGAGGAGGAAGGACCGGGTGTCGCGGCGGCGGAAGAGCCGGCCGACGCCATCCTCCAGGCGCGGGGTCTCGGCTGGCTTGGCGCGGGCCGCCAGCTGCTCGGCTTCGTCGCGCCGTGGAAGGGGCGTCTCACCATGACCTTCTTCTTCGGCGTCGCGCGGGTCGTCGCCTTTATCGGCGTCGGCGTCTGCTCGGCCTTGGCGGTCGCGGCGGTCCGGCACGGCGAGCCCTTCGAGCCCTGGCTGATCGCCCTGGCGGTCCTTGCGCCGGCGGCGGGCCTGATGCACTGGCTGGAATCCTGGATCGCACACGACATGGCGTTCCGACTGCTGACCGACATGCGCATCGACCTCTTCCGCAAGCTGGACCGCCTCGCACCGGCCTACCTGGTGCGCCGGCGCAGCGGCGATCTGGTCTCCATGGCGACCCAGGACGTCGAGATGGTAGAATACTTCTTCGCCCACACCATCGCGCCGACCTTCGTAGCGGTGCTCGTGCCGGCCGCCGTCGTCATGACGCTCTTCGCCTTCGACTGGAGCCTGGCCGCCGCCCTGCTGCCGTTCCTGCTGGTCGTGGCGGCCAGTCCCTTCTTCCTGCGCGACCGGATCGACAGCCTCGCCTCGCGGGTGCGCGAGGCCCTGGGCGCGCTCAACGCCCACGCCGTGGACAGCGTGCAGGGACTGAGCGAGATCCTCGCCTTCCAGCAGGAGTCCGCGCGCAAGGCCGCGTTCCTCGATCTGGTGCGGCGCCATCATCGGGTGCGCCTGCCCTTCTTCCGCGACCTTACCGGCCAAACCGCCCTGCTCGAGGTGATGACCGGTCTGGGCGGCCTCGCGGTGGTGGTCGCGGGCGGCCGCCTGGTCGAGACCGGCACCCTGGACGGGGCTTTCCTGCCGCTGCTTACCCTGATGGCGATGGCGGCGTTCCTGCCGATCTCGGAGATCGCCGACGTCAGCCGCCAACTGGCCGATACCCTGGGGGCGACCCGTCGCTTGCACGCCGTGCACAGTGAGCCGGTGCCGGTCACCGACGGTCCGGTTGCGTCCGGCGGCGCGGATGGCGCCGGAACCGGGGTCGCCTTCGAGAACGTGACCTTCGGCTATCCCGGCGTCGACCGGCCGGCCTTGCGCGACGTGACTCTCACGGTGCCGGCCGGCGCGACCGTCGCCCTGGTCGGTCCCTCGGGCGCCGGCAAGACCACCGTGGCCCATATGCTGCTGCGTTTCTGGGATCCCCAGGAAGGACGCGTGCGCCTCGACGGCCACGCGCTGACCGACTATCGCTTGGACGTGCTCAGGAGCAAGGTCGCCCTGGTCGCCCAGGACACCTACCTGTTCAACGATACGCTGCGTGCCAATGTGCTGCTCGCCAAGCCCGAGGCCGGCGAAGAGGATCTGAGGTCCGCTCTGCGCCGGGCCGCGCTGGAGGACTTCGTCGACTCCCTGCCGCTCGGCCTGGAAACCCGGGTCGGCGAGCGCGGCATGACGCTCTCGGGCGGTCAGCGCCAGCGTGTCGCGATCGCCCGGGCCTTTCTGCGCGACGCCCCGGTGCTGGTGCTCGACGAGGCGACCTCTCACCTCGACGCCGTGAGCGAGCGGCTGGTCCATGCCGCCCTCGGCGATCTGATGGCGGGCCGCACGACGATCGTCATCGCGCACCGGCTCTCGACGGTGCGAAAGGCCGACAAGATCGTCGTGCTCGATAGGGGCCGGATCGTCGAGGAGGGCGGCCACGACGAGCTCCTGGGCCGCGGCGGTCTCTACGCCCATCTGGTCGGGCGGCAGGTCGCGGCGTCGACCGCTCTCGCCGTGTGACCCGGCGCAGTGCTGCGTCAGCCGATGCCGAGTTTCTCCGCCAGGGCGAAGTCCCAGAAGACCGCCTCGATCTTGTGGCCGTCGAGATCGCGCAGGAAGCAACCGAAGTAGGGCGGGCCATACTCCTCTCGCGGGCCGGGCTCGCCTTCGTTGGCGGCCCCGGCGGCGATTCCGGCCGCGTGGAACCCGATGACCGCGTCCCGGGACGGCGCGATCAGGCCGATGTGGCTGCCGTTGCCGACCCCGGCCGGGTTGCCGTCGACCGGTGTCTGGACCCAGAACTCGGGATACAGCTTGCCGTAGGCCACGGCCCCGGGATGCTCCATGATCCGCTTGCAGCCGAGAAGCGGCAGCACGCGGTCATAGAATGCGACAGCCCGATTGAAATCGTTCGTGCCGATCGAGACATGAGAAAGGATGCTCGGAATTTCATCGCTCATGACGGACTCCCTCGTCGTCTCTCCCTGCGGCGGCTTGCGATCGATGCCAGCAGGATAGCGGCGGAAAGATAATTTGAACCGATTCTACTGAGCGTCATCACAAAGTCGTGAGCAGAAAACAAAGGAACTTTCTCCCAAAGCGCTAAGGTTCGGCGTTTCGGCGCGGCGATGAAAATTCGAAAAAGAACAATCACCTGCTTATAGATTCACAAGTCTGCTCGGCGAAACTATCAACGGTGGAGTTTATGCGAAAAACCGTGTGTCTTTCGCGTTTGATTTTCGCTTGCCACGCTTGATTTATCGACTAATTAAGGCAATAAGTCATCAATAAGACAGTGTTGAGGAGACAAGGATGCCAAAGATGCAAGGCTTTCCCGATGAAAAGTCGTTGACCAAGGGTGAGATCCGTAAGCTCAATGCCCTCAGGAAGTCCATCGGTGACGAGCTCGGGCGCGAAGCCTTCAAAAAGTGGTACGCGAGACGCTCGAAGGAAGAGAACGGGAGCGATCCAAACATCGCCTTGATCGAGGAGGCGCTGAATCCCCTGATCAAGAAGGTCAGCATTGCCCGTGGCAGTGCCTACGCCATAAGGCGCGGACGTGGTCGTTTCATTATCGAAGCGGTCGATCTAAAGCCGTAGAGCAGATCGGGTCAGGTTGAATCAATCTGACCCCTTCTTCCGCGATAGGCTATATCCGGACTAATTGGATCTGCCTCAGGCGATCCTTTTAGCCCGTTCAATCTGTTACGCCGTCTCAAGACTTGGTTGGATTGGCGCGTTAAGGCGGGACCATCTTTAATCCCGCAGACGCGGCTGCACACAATTGTGTGCATGACTCTGCGCGTCCATCAATGTTTTTTCGTGATCGGCCGTTCGGAATAAGATCGAGATCAACTCGCTAAGTCTTTTCTTTCTCGCCTCACGAGAGTTGGCAGTGGTCATGCCGTCGTTGTAATCCGACGGGCAAAAGAGTTCGCTTGTTCTGCAGCCGAAGTAAGCGCCTCTCCAAGACGGGAGATCAAGAGTTTCCCGGCGGCGCCTTCTTCAGGCGGCTCGGTTTGGGCGGCAGCGACTTCAAGTAGTCGGCGATGGCCCGGCGGTCGGCGTCGCTCAGGCGCGCCATGTTCTCCTGCACCGCGATCATTGTGCCGCCGAAGGTATCGAAGTCCGGCAAGATACCGGTCTTGAGCGCGGCGGCGATGTCCTCGATCGACCAGTCCGCAATCCCGTCTTCATGAGGCGTGATGTTCGGAACGGAGCCCTCGCCGTCGATGTCCGGCGCTCCCGCGAAGGCCCATTCGGACTCCGGCCCGCCGAGAAAATCGCGCGGTGTGTGGCATTCGCCGCAGTGACCCGGTCCGGTCACGAGGTAGGCGCCGCGGTTGACGCTGGCGCTTGCGTCCGGGTTCGGCTCGAACGGGGCGCCGTCCATGTAGAGCGCTTTCCATACGCCAAGGGTGCGACGCCAGCGATAGGGCAGGGGCAGGTCGTGAGGCGGCGCCTCGGTTGCGACGGCCGGCAAGGTGTCCATGAAGGCTTTCAGGTCGAGCACGTCTTCGACCTTCATGCGCTGATAGGAGAGATAGGGATAGACCGGGTAGTAGTGGCTGCCGTCCGGCGCCACGCCGCGCATCATGGCGTTCACGAATTCCGCCCGAGTCCACCCGCCGATACCATGGCGCCGGTCGCTGGAAATGTTCGGCGCGTGGAACAGGCCGAAGGGTGTCTTGAAGGCGATACCGCCGGCGAGAGAGAGCTTGTCGTCGCCCTTGGCCCCGGGCGCCGCGTGACATCCGGCGCAGCCGGACGCGTAGAACACGGTGGCGCCCCGCTCGGGATCGCCGTCGTAATCCGGCAAGGCGCTCGCCTGGATCGCGTTCGGCTGGGTGACGAGCCAAAAGGCCGCCAGTGCCGCCGCACCGAGCAGGAGGAACCCGATCAGGAGTTTTCGCATCGCGCGCCCCGGTCGGCATGTGAGTTGCCCGCGGGTTGATTGCCCGCTCTCACATCGGAGAAGAATGGACCGCCCGGCCGTCCAAGCCTTGGCGGCCGTGCATCATTTCTCTTCGCGGTAAGGCTTGTGGCAGCCGCCGCAGGTTTTGCCCATCTCACTGACCGCTGCCGCGAGCGCCGGTTGACCATTACCGACCTGGCCGCCCAGGGCCGCCACGGCTTTCCGCCAGTTCGCGAAGGCCTTGTCGAAGCCGCTCTGATCCTGCCAGATCTTCGGCAGGGACCGGCTCTTTCCCGGATGCTCGGCATTAGAGGTGCCGGCAAGGAACAAGCCCTCGACGGGATACTCGGAGATTGTCTTCAGATTGGCCGCGTGAGCTTGGGCCGCGCTCGCGTCGTAGGCCACATTGCCTTTGGCCATGCCGAATAGAGGGCCGGCTTCCCACAGCACCAACTTCATATAGCCTTGGCGCGTCGCAACCGCCTTTTCGCCTGCGTCCTGCGCAGCGACCAGGCTGGGCAGCACGAGGAAAGTCAGGCAAAGCGCGGCGGCGCAAAAAACTTTTGGAGTGTATGACGAACCCATTCCCATTTCTCCTCCCAGTCTATTCAGGCGCCAATAGGGCGCGTCAAACTAGCAACACTCTGAGCGATGCGCCACACGGCAGCGATCACCCCTGCGCGAGCCCTGCAACGGACCCGGTGACGCTGTTCTTGGCCGAGGCAGATTGTAATACCGGCAGCAGCACTACGGAAAAAGAAGGGGCGGCGGATCATCGAGCCCGGCCTTAGCAACTGCTGCGAACACCAGTTGGCCGAACTTACGCATCGCACTTGGTGACAAGGAGAGGCCCAGTCCCGGCGCCCCGTTGAGGGTCAGCCAGCCGTCAGCGATCCTGGGCGGGTTCTCGAACAGCTCCGCCGGCAGCGGGTCGCGTTCGGGTTCCGGAAAGGATTCGACGATCCGGCCCGCCGGACTGGCGCCGACCAGGTGGGCATGGATGAAGCAGTCGTGGTGCGGGGCGACGTCGACATAGTTGAGCTCCCAAGGGGCAGGACGGCCGGTCTTCAAAGCCTCGATCGCCGGTCGGCAGGCCACGCAGATGGCCTCGGGCGTTTTCATTCGATCCGCATCTGATCTAGGCTGCTGTCTGAAGTTACGAGCTGGAGCTGAATGATGAAAGGGGCGGTCTTTCCGGGCAGCCGCAAGGTTGAGCTGATGGAGTTTCCGGATCCGACGCCCGGTCCCGAGGACGTGGTGCTCGAGATCAAGGCATCGGGCATGTGCGGCAGCGACCTCCATTTCTATCGGGCGACCGGCGGGCCACAGGCGCTCGGCCTAGGCGGCGACGGATCTCCGGTCATTGCCGGCCACGAGCCTTGCGGCGTTGTCGCGGCGCGCGGTGCAAACCTACCCGAAGGGCTCTTGCCGGAGGGCTCGCGTGTCATGTGCCACCACTACAAGGGCTGCGGCCTCTGCCAGGATTGCCAGACGGGATGGCAACAGCTCTGCCGGTCCGGCTCGGTGGTCTACGGCGTGACCGCCCACGGTGCCCACGCGCCCTACATGACGGTGCCGGCGAGCACCCTGGTGCAGCTGCCCGAGCCGCTCTCCTTCGCCGAGGGCGCGGCCATCTCCTGCGGCACGGGGACCGCCTTCGGCGCAATCCAACGCATGAAGCTGAACGCCTGCGACACCCTGGCGGTGTTCGGCCAGGGCCCGGTCGGCCTCAGCGCGGTCATGCTGGCCGCGGAAATGGGCGCCCGCGTGGTCGCCTTGGACGTCTCGCCGGAACGGCTGGCAATCGCGGAAAGCTTCGGCGCCGACGTCTTGATCAATCCGAGCGAGACCGATCCGATCGACGCGCTCATGGAGCTGACCGGGGGGCGCGGCGTCGACCTGGCGCTCGATTGCAGCGGCGCCGCCAGCGCGCGGGCCCAGGCCGTGCGGTCCACCCGGACCTGGGGCACGGTCTGCTTCGTCGGCGAGGGCGGCGAGCTGACGCTGGATGTGTCCAACGACCTGATCCGGCGCCAGCTGACGGTCATGGGCTCCTGGACCTTCTCGCGTTACGGTCAGGCCGACTGCGCCCGCTTCATCGCCGAGCGCGGCATCGACCTGGAGCGGATCTTCACCCACCGCTTCGAGCTTGCGCAGGTCGTCGAGGCCTACGCGTTGTTCGACCGGCAGACGACGGGCAAGGGCGTGTTCCTTTTCTAATGGGGCCCCGGGGCCGCTCACGCGCCCGTGCGCCAAACGTGACTTCCCCTCGCCCGGCCGCGCACCATCTCATCCATAGTCGCCGCGCATCGGCGCGAGAACGTGCCGCCGCCGTCTGGGGCTCTCGAAAGGGGAGAACAGTTCATGGGCCGATTGACGACATCGAAGCTTTACGCGCCGCTCCAACAGGCCGCCTGGCTGTCGAGCCTCGCCGCGCTCGCCGCTGTCATCTGGGCGATCACGGCGAGCAGCCCGCAGGCGGCGCCCAGCGCCGAGCTCTGGGACCGCTGGACCGCCCATGACGCGGGCGCGACCGCCGAGATCGATCACGGCGCCTGGGACCGTTTCCTAAAAGCTTACGTCAGCGAGCACGACGATGGCGTCAACCGCTTTGCCTACGGCCAGGTAAGTGATCAGGACCGCGAAGCGCTGGAGGCCTACCTCGGCCGCCTGGCCGGGACGCCGATCAGCCGCTTCAACCGGGATCAGCAGCAGGCCTATTGGATCAACATCTACAATGCGCTGACGGTCAAGGTGGTGCTCGACAGTTATCCGGTCGAGAGCATCCGGGACATCGACATCTCGCCGGGGTTCTTCGCCGACGGTCCCTGGGGCGCAGAGCTGATCACGGTCGAGGGCGAGGCGCTGACCCTGGACGACATCGAGCACCGCATCCTGCGCCCGATCTGGCGGGATCCGCGGATCCACTACGCGGTCAACTGCGCCTCGATCGGCTGCCCCAACCTGCAGGCTGAGGCGGTGACCGCGCAGAACGCCGAAGAATATCTCGACGCCGGGGCCCGGGCCTACGTCAACCACCCGCGCGGCGCAGAGGTGCGCGACGGCCGGCTAGTCGTCTCCAGCATCTACGATTGGTTCCAGGCCGATTTCGGCGGCAACGACGCCGGCGTCATCGCCCACCTGAAACGCTACGCGGACGAGGATCTGAAGGCAGAGCTTGCCGAAGTCACCTCGATCGACGACGACCGCTACAATTGGGATCTGAACGACGCCGCGCCACGCAAAGGGAGTTGAGGCGAGGCTTGCACCTGTCGCGCTCCATAGACGGTCGTGCCCATGCACTATAAAGAACTTCCACCCTTGACGGGCACGCCGGAAGCCTTGAAGAAAGCACTCGGGGGCCATCCGGTCGATATCATCGTGATGAAGCCGGGCGAGACGCGCGACTTCTAATCCCCTCCAGGCGGGCCGTCGAAGGCGCGCCGGGTGACAGCGGCGGGGGCGTATCCATGACGGCCACCGACTACGCCACGCTCTCGGTCGAACGCCGTACCGACAAGGTCCTTCTGGTCCGGCTCAACCGGCCCGAGGCGGCCAACGCGTTCAACACGGTCATGGCCGAGGAGCTGGTGAATCTCTGGCAAGGCCTCGCCGGCGCCGGCGACGACATCCGGGTCGTGGTCCTGACTGGCCGGGGCGACCGGGCCTTCTGCGCCGGCGCGGACCTCAAGGAACGCAAGGGCATGTCGGAGGGGGCCTGGCGCCGCCAGCACCAGATTTTCGAGGCCATGGCCTACGCCATCATGGAGAGCCCCCTGCCGACCATCGCGGCGGTCAACGGCGCGGCTTTCGGCGGCGGGCTGGAACTCGTGCTGGCCTGCGACTTCGCCTATGCGTCGACCAGCGCGCGCTTTGCCTTCACCGAGGTCACCCTGGGCATCATTCCGGGGATCGGCGGGACCCAGAACCTGACCCGCGCCGTGGGGCCGGGCCGGGCCCGGGAACTGCTCATGACCGGCGCCCCCTTCGGCGCCGAGGACGCCTTGAGCTGGGGGCTGATCAACCGTCTCTACGCACCCGAGGACCTGCTTGATGCGACGCTAAGGACGGCCGCGAAGATCGCCGGCAACGCCCCGCTCGCAGTGGCGGCGGTACGCCGCGCCGCGGCCGGGGCGCTCGACCTGCCGCTGAAAAAGGGCCTGGCGCTCGAGCTTGAGCGTTACTACACGCTGATCGATACCGACGACCGCCGCGAGGGCATCGCCGCCTTCAACGAGAAGCGTCTGCCCCGCTTCAAGGGCCGCTGAGAGTCAAATCGATCGGCGCGGGCGGCTCGCCCCGCTCGGCGCGGGCCCACATGGCGCGATAGGCCCGCTCCAGGTCCCGGGCCGTCCGCTCGGTGTCGAACAGCGGTGTCGTCAGCCGCTTCTCCGCCAGCATCCGGCGTTCCCTTGCGAGTGCCTCGGCGTCGCGCGCGAGATCCAGGGCCAGGCTTTCGTAGGCATCGAGGTCGGCCGCAACCAGCTGCGGCAGCCCGACGGCGCGCAGCAGGCTCTCGGAGACCCGCGACGCGAAGTGGCGGCCCTCGGCGGTCACGACCGGCAGACCGGCGAAGAGACAGTCGCTGGTCGTCGTGTGCCCGGTGTAGACCCGCGTGTCGAGGGCGAGGTCCGCGTGCGCCAGACGGGCGAGGTGGTTGGCCTTGGCGACGAAGGGGGCGAAGACCAGGCGCTCGGGATCGATCCCCCGCTCGGTGGCCGCCGCGCGCAGCCGCGCAATGACCGTCTCGAGCCGGCAGAGCAGCCAGAGAACGCTGCCCGGCACGGCCTTCAGGATGCGCATCCAGCAGTCGAAGATCGGCGCGTCGATCTTGTAGCTGTTGACCAGCGCGGCGAAGACAAAGGCGCCCTCGGGCAGGCCGTGGTCGGCGCGACGGCCGGCGTCGGCGGCGATCTCCTGCCAGCGGTCGTTGGCCTGGTAGCTGTGGGGCAGGAAGACCGGCGCCTCGCTGTAGCACCGCTCTTCGTCCTGCCGGGTCAGGACTCTGTCGGTCAGGATGTAGTCGATGAAAGCGGCGCCGGTGGTGCCGGGGAAGCCCAACCAGGTGACCTGCAGCGGGGCCGGACGCAGGGCGCAGATCTCGAGCCGGTTCCCCTTGGTGTGGCCGGTCAGGTCGACCAGGATGTCGACGCCCTCGTCCCGGATCGCGGCGGCGGCCGCCTCGTGGCTGATCGGCGCGAGGTCGATGAAGCGGTCGAAGCTCTGCTCGAAGTGCCGGCGATAGGGACTCCCGTCGTTTGGGCCGTAGGAGAACCCCAGGATCCGGAAGCCGTCGCGCGCGTGCTGCGAGAAGAGAGAGCGGACCAGTTGGCCGATCGCGTGGTCGCGGAGGTCGTAGGAGAGGTAGCCGATGGTGAGCCGCTCTCTGGGACCCGCCGGCGGGCTTGATCGGTTTCGGCCCATCTTCTCCTCGATGGACCGTCCCCAGGCACGCGCCACCGCGAAGTTGCGGGCCGTGTCGGGTGACCGGGTAACGCTGGTCATGACCGGTTCGGCCGGCGTATTGCTGGTGGCGAAGGGCAGGCGGTCGAGGCGCGCACCGGCTTCCTCCGCCTCGGCCCAGCGGCAGGTCCGCCGGAGCAGCATGTAGAGGCTGCCCAGCGTGCAGGGGTCTTGCGGCGACAGCGTGAGCGCGCGCTGGAAGAAATCGACCGCGGTCTCGAAGTCGTCGGCCGCGTCGGCCACGTTGGCGAGCGCGATCAGCGCTTCGCGGTTTTCCGGATCCCGCTCGAGCGCGGCGTCGAAACAGGCCCGGGCCTCGGCCGGGCGCTTCAGCGCGCTCAGGGCGTTTCCCAGGGTCACCCGGGCCTGCGGGTTCTCCGGGGCCAGTTCGACCGCCCGGCGCGCGGCCGAGACCGCCGGCTCCAGATCGCCCACCAGGAGATGTGCCGCCGCCAGGTTGCTCCAGACGAAGGGGTGCGACGGGGCCGCGCGGGCGGCCTGCCGCAACACGGCCAGGGCTTCGCCCGCGCGGCCGAGCGTGAGCAGCAGGGCGCCCAGGTTGATCTGCACCGGCACCAGCTGGGGCGCCCGCGCCAGCATCGCCTGGTATTCTTCCGCCGCTTCTTCGAGCCGTCCCGCCTGGCGCAGCGCGTTGGCCAGCTGAAAGGCGATCTCGAGCGACCCGGGTTGCTGGGCGCGGCTCTGCTCCAGGTGCGCGACCGCCTCGTCGTGGCGGCCCTCGGCGGCCAGCAGGGCGCCAAGCCCGGCCAGGGCGCCGCCGTGTCCGGGCGCGATCGCGAGCAATTCCTCGTAGACCCTCCGGCTGTCGTCGATGGCTCCGCACGCGCCCAGGATCCCCGCGTGGCGCAGCAGGATCTCGGGGTGCCCCCGCCCGAGCCTGTAGGCCTCGGCGCTCAGCCGCTGCGCCTGCGTCCGGTCGCCGCGATTCAGCGCCGCCGTGGCCCGGTCGAGAGCCTCGGCGGCCTGCGGTGGCGGGGTCAGCCCTGCCACAGGCCCTGTTCGCGGAGTTCCCGGGCCGCCGCCTCGATGCTCTCGGCCAGGATGTCGACCGTCGTGTCGATCTGGCCGCGGGTCATGGTGAGCGGCGGCGAGAGCACGTTGAGGTGGGCGATCGGCCGCACGATCAGGCCGCGCTCCTGGGCGAAGCGGGCGATGCGGTTGCCGATCAGTATCTTGGGGTCGAGGATCTCCTTGCTCTCCTTGTCGGCGACGTTCTCGACGCACATCATGAAATGGCTGCCGCGCACGTCGCCAACCAGCGGCAGGTCCTTGAGTCCGGCCAGTCGCTCCTCGAAGTAGGGGCCGACCTCGCGGACATGGCCGCAGATATCCTCGCGCTCCATGATCTCGATGTTCTTGAGCGCGGCGGCGCAGCACACGGGATGCCCCGAATAGGTGAAGCCGTGGGTGAAGAGCGCGCCTTCGGCCTGGGGCACCGAGATCACCTCGTAGATCTCGTCGGACAGGAGGGTCGCCGAGAGCGGCAGATAGCCCGAGGTGATGCCCTTGGCGCTGGTGATCATGTCCGGGACGATGTCGAAGACCGGCTCCGAGGCGAAGAAGTGGCCCAGGCGGCCGAAGCCGGTCACCACCTCGTCGGAGATATAGAGTACCTCGTACTTTCGGCAGACCTCGAGCATGCGGCGGTGATAGCCCGGCGGGGCCACGATCACGCCGCCGGCGCCCATGATCGGCTCGGCGAAGAAGCAGGCAACCTTCTCCGGGCCGATCTCCAGGATCTTGCCTTCGAACTCCTCGACCAGGTGGTCGCAGAAGGCCTCCGGGCTCATGCCTTCGGGGCGGCGGTAGCAGTTGGGCGGCGAGACGTGGTGGATCGTGTCCTCGACCACGTCGAAGCCGATCCGGTCGAACATCACGCCGGTGATCGAGGCGGCGAGGTAGGTGCTGCCGTGGTAGCCATCGACCCGCGAGATGACGTGCTTCTTCTCGGGCTTGCCCAGGCGGTTGAAGTAGAAGTGGGCGATGCGTACCGCCGTGTCGTTGGCCATGGAGCCGCCGGTGCCGTAGAACACGCGGTTAAGTGGGCCGGGGGCCAACTCGGCAAGCTTGGCCGCCAGCTCGGCGGCCGGTGGCGTGGTCAGGTGCGTGAACGTGGAGTAGTAGGGAATGCGCCGTACCTGATCGGCGATGGCCTGGGCCATCTCGTCGCGCCCGTAGCCGATGTTGACGCACCAGAGGCCGCCGATGCCATCGATGTAGCGCTGGCCCTCGGCGTCGTAGACGTAGATACCCTCGGATTCCGCAATCACGTCGGACCCGACCTCCTTGAAGACGGAGAAGTCGGTCCAGGGATGGATGTAGTGGTCGCGGTCCTTTCGCCAGAGGTCCTCGGTGTCGTAGGCGGCAAAGTTCCCTGTCATCTCGGTCCTCTCCCTCTCGTCCCGCCGCTGCGCCGAGCCGCGCTTCGTCGGCCCTTATAGGTCTCTGCGCATCTTGACCAGCTTTCCGCGCGCCTGGAAGCCCGTTCTGTCTCCGGCAAAGAGCGCGAGGTTGCGGGAATTCCGCGCCTCGGCCCCTCCCCCGGGAATAGCCGGTCGGTCTTGTCTCGCTCAGAACAGATGTTTCGCGGCTAAGATCGGCGTCATGGATTCCCAGGCACGTGGCGGCTACGCTCCGCAGCAGGGTCACGTGCGATAAGGGCGCATCGTGCGCTTATGTCGAGGACGAAGGACGACGGGCGATGAACGAACGCGAGCGCAGTCGGGTGTTCCGCTATGGCGGAGACTTCGCCGACCAATGCATCGTGCGGGCCGCGGGCTCCTGCATCTACGACCGCGACGGCCGAGAGATCCTCGACTTCACCTCGGGCCAGATGAGCGCCATTCTCGGCCACGGCCATCCCGAGATCGTCGCCGCGGTGCGGGAGATGGTGGCCGAACTCGATCATCTCCACAGCAGTTTTCTGTCCGGTCCGGTGATCGACTTCGCCGACGCGCTCGTCGCCATGCTTCCCGATGGTCTCGACCGGGTGCTTCCCCTCTCGACCGGAGGGGAGTCGAACGAGGCTGCGCTTCGAATCGCCAAGACCTATACCGGTGGCTTCGAGGTCGTGGCTTTCGATCGTTCGTGGCACGGCGTGACCGGGGGCGCGGCCGCGACGACCTATTCCGGCGGCCGCCGGGGCCACGGCCCGACTCTTCCCGGCGTCCTGACCCTGCCGACGCCCCATGCCTATCGCTCGCCGTTCAATCGTGACGGCGACTATGACTGGCAAGCGGAGTTCGAGTTCGGCTGGGAAATGATCGATCGCCAGAGCACCGGCCAACTGGCGGCGGTCATCGTCGAGCCGATCCTCAGCTCGGGCGGCATCATCGAGCTACCGGAGGGCTATCTCTGCGCGCTGCAGGAAAAGGCGCGCGAACGCAACATGCTGCTGATCCTCGATGAAGCGCAGACCGGCATGGGGCGGACGGGTGACAACTTCGCCTTCGAACGCGACGGCGTCGTTCCCGATATTCTCAATCTTTCGAAAACGCTCGGGGCCGGCATGCCCCTGGCCGCGACGATCACCACGAGCGAGATCGAGCGGCACTGCCACGACAAGGGCTTCCTCTTCTACACCACCCACGCCGCCGACCCTCTCCCGGCGGCGGTCGGCCGTAAGGTCGTGGAGATCGTCATGCGAGACCGCTTGGCCGAAAGGGCGCGGGATCTCGGCGGGTATCTGAAAGACCAGCTCCGCGATCTTCAACAACGTCACCCGATCATCGGCGACGTCCGGGGGCGGGGCCTGCTGCTCGGTGTCGAGCTGGTGAGCGACCGCCGTGCCAAGACTCCGGCGCTGGAAGCCGGCATGGCGATAAGCCAGCGCTGTCTCGAGCTCGGCGCCTGTTTGAACATCGGCCGGCGCTCGATGGCGAGCGTGTTTAGGATAGCGCCCCCCTTGACCGCGACCCGGGACGAGGTCGACAGGGCCATGGCTATCTTCGATCAGGCCTTGGGCGAATGCGCCACGACGTGAACAGGTAGAAGCGCAGGTTTCCCCGACCTGCGGCCTGCAAGGCGCCCCGGCGAGGGCCGAGACGCGCTCTCGTTCCAGAGAAGGCGCTCGGGCGCCGCTGGCCTTCAGCAGCGCCCGAAGCCTCCTGCAGTGGGATCAGGCCACGTCGAAGCGATCGGCGTTCATCACCTTGGTCCAGGCGGCAACGAAGTCGTGCACGAACCTCTCCTTGTTGTCGTCCTGGGCATAGACTTCGGCATAGGACCGAAGGATCGAATTGGACCCGAAGACGAGGTCCGCCCGGGTCGCCGTCCACCTGACCTCGTCCGTCTCGCGATCGCGGACTTCGTAGAGGTCGTCGGCGCTCGGCGTCCACGCATACTTCATGTCCGTCAGGTTCACGAAGAAGTCGTTCGTCAGGGCGCCCTCGCGATCGGTGAACACGCCGTGATCGCTGCCGCCGTGGTTGGTGCCCAGAACGCGCATGCCGCCGATGAGCACGGTCATCTCGGGAGCCGTCAGCCCCAGCAGCTGGGTGCGATCGAGCATGAGCTCCTCGGCGCTCACGACGTAGTCCTGCTTGAGCCAGTTGCGGTAGCCGTCAGCGACGGGTTCCAGCGGCGCGAAGGAGTCGGCATCGGTCGCCTCCTCGGTGGCATCCCCGCGCCCCGGGACGAAGGGAACGGTGATGTCGAAGCCCGCGGCCTTGGCCGCCTGCTCGATGCCGACATTGCCGGCCAAGACGATCATGTCCGCCACGCTGGCGCCGGTCTCGGCGGCGATGGGCTCGAGAACGGCCAGAACCTTCGCGAGACGCTCGGGCTCGTTGCCCTCCCAGTCGTTCTGCGGGGCGAGGCGAATGCGCGCCCCGTTGGCGCCGCCGCGCATGTCCGAGCCGCGGAACGTGCGGGCGCTGTCCCAGGCGGTCGCGACCATGTCGCCGACCGAAAGACCGCTCGCCGTGATCTTCGCCTTTGCGGCATTCACGTCGTAGTCGGTGCGGCCGGCGGGCACGGGGTCCTGCCAGATCAGGTCCTCCTCGGGAACGTCGGGGCCGAGATAGCGCACCTTCGGTCCCATATCCCGGTGCGTGAGCTTGAACCATGCCCGCGCGAAGGTGTCCTTGAAGTAATCGGGGTTCGCGCGGAACTTCTCCATGATCTCGCGATAGACCGGGTCCACCTTCATCGCCATGTCGGCGTCGGTCATGATCGGCATGCAGCGGATCGAGGGGTCCTCGACGTCGACCGGCATATCCTCTTCGGCGATCTCGACCGGCTGCCACTGCTGGGCGCCGGCGGGGCTCTTTCGGATCTCCCACTCGTGATCGAGCAGCATGTCGAAATAGCCCATGTCGAACTTGGTCGGATGGGTCGTCCAGGCGCCTTCGATGCCGCTGGTCACGGCATAGCGCCCCTTGCCCGACTTGTTCGGATTGTGCCAGCCGAGGCCCTGCGACTCGATCGGCGCAGCTTCCGGTTCCGGGCCCAGAACACTCGAATCGCCGTTGCCGTGGGTCTTCCCGACGGTGTGGCCGCCGGCGGTCAGTGCGGCGGTCTCCTCGTCGTTCATCGCCATGCGCGCGAAGGTCACACGCACCGCCTCGGCCGTCTTCATCGGATCCGGCTTGCCGTCGACGCCTTCCGGGTTCACGTAGATAAGGCCCATCTGCACCGCCGCGAGCGGGTTCTCTAGCGAGGTCTCGTCACTGGAGTCCGCGTAGCGCTCCTTCGCGAGCCACTCCTTCTCGGAACCCCAGTAGATGTCCTTCTCGGGATGCCAGATGTCTTCCCGGCCGAAGCCGAACCCGAAGGTCTTCAGGCCCATGGACTCATAGGCGATGTTGCCGGCCAGGATCATGAGATCGGCCCAGGAGATCTTGTTGCCGTACTTCTTCTTGATCGGCCACAGGAGCCGGCGGGCCTTGTCGAGGCTGGTATTGTCGGGCCAGGAGTTAAGCGGCGCGAAGCGTAGGTTGCCGGTGCCGGCGCCGCCGCGGCCGTCGGCGATGCGATACGATCCGGCAGCGTGCCAGGCCATGCGGATCATCAGGCCGCCGTAGTGGCCCCAGTCGGCGGGCCACCAGTCCTGGCTGTCGGTCATCAAGGCGTGGAGGTCTTTCTTGAGCGCTTCGACATCGAGCTTCTTGAGCTCTTCTCGATAGTTGAACGCCTTGCCCATCGGATCGGTCTTGGTGTCGTGCTGATGCAGGATGTCCAGGTCGAGAGCGTTCGGCCACCAGTCCATGACATCACTACCCATGGCCGTATTCGCGCCGTGCATCACCGGGCATTTGCCTTCAACTTTTGCGTCCATGATTTCCTCCTGTCGTGGGTGGGCTTACCCGCACGGCGTGGATCCCCCTCGGTGCGGAGCCGGTGAACTTAGAATCGTTCTAAACAATCAAATGTGGACGGCCTTGACCTGCTTCAACCTTGTTCCGGCGGATTCTTGCCGATTGGCTGTCCTCAGCCGAAAAAGGTGGGACGGTGAGAGAGCTTCGCCTGGAAGCTTCCCCTACGCACATCTGCCCCGGTCCTAGGGAATCTCGCCGCGGGCGGTCCACCAACCCGGCGACTCTGCGCCCGTTCCGGCCAGGCGGAGGTTGTGCGAAATCCCACAGCGGTTTCGAACCGTCGATGGCATGGTCATGCTAGGGCGGTGTGCCCATCCGCGATCGGCGGCGCGCCGGGAAGGCTGCCGCAGGGCGCCCCTACGTCTTCGTGATGAGATTTCCGGCGAGGACGGGGTAGACTGCACGGATCCCCGGAGTGAAGGCCGGCTCGACCGGTAGGAGTAAGGTTCCGGCGGAACGGGTTCGGCCTGGGGCCCCGATGACGACAACGTCCGGAGGGTCTGATGGCGATGACAACGGTCATGGTGCTTGTCGAGAGCACGCAGCACGGACGCTGCGCGGCACGGGCGGCCTTTCTGGCCGCGCCGCGAGACGGCGGCCACGTGGTGGGCGTTTACCCGGTTCCGCCGGCAGAGCGTCTGACCTCGGAGTCCATGTTCTACGCGCGGGACTCTCTCGAACGCCCGGGGCAAGACGTGCTCGCGCTGCTCGAGAGGGCGGAGCAGGAGGGCGGCGCGGGCATCGAGTCGGCGCGGCACGCCTTCGAACAGGTGGCGCAGAGCATGCAGGCGACGTTTCTCGAGCGGCCGCCGAACCCCGGACATCTGACCGCCTTCTTCAAGGCCATGTCCGAGGGCGGCCCCAATGCGGTGGCGGCGCAGAGCCGTGTCTTCGATTTGGTCGTGGTCCGGCAGCCGCGCGACGACCCCGACCATCGGGTCCGCAAAGTGCTGCGCGCCGTCTTGTTCCAGGCGGGACGTCCGGTCCTGGTCGCGCCGCCGGCCGAGCCGGTTTCCCTGGGCAAGCGGCCGCTGATCGCCTGGAACGGGAGCGCGCTCTCTGCCCGGGCGGCCGCGATCGCCCGCAGTTTCTTCGCGGACGCCAGCGAAGTCGGCATCCTTTCGGTGGGGACCCAGAATAGCGAGCGGCCTTCGGCGCAAGACCTGGCCGACTATGTCGGCTGGCACGGCCTGACGACGACCCTGATCGAAGCGGATCTGGACAGTTATCGCTTGGGCGACGTCTTCCTGAGGGAAGCGGCCCGCTTCGGCGCCGACCTTCTGGTCATGGGCGCCTACGCCCAAAGCCCGTTCCGTGAATCCCTGACCGGCGGGGTCACCAATCACGTGCTGAGCTACGCCGAGATCCCCGTGCTGATGACCCATTGAGCGCCCCGGGCCCGGTGTGACGGCGAGGCGCACTCGTTGATTCGAGTCATGGCGTCCCCGCGGCGGTCCCCTTCATCCTCGCACCGGCGCAGGCGCCCGGACAGCCCGGGTCCGCTCTGGGGTCCCAATTCAAGAGCTGCCCGGGGTACTCGCTTGATCCGGCGAGAGCCGCGCAGGCGCATGGCTGCAGTCCCGGTGGCCTCGGTGCGCAGAGGACCTCGCATTGAACAAAAGGGCCATCATTGCGGCCACCCTGTTCCCGCTGCTCCTCGCGGCCTGCGCCGTGGCGCGTACGGGGGAGGACCGCTTGTCCTATACGCCTTCCGTCAGCGTCGGACAGGGCGACTACGACCACTGCGACGCGCGGGCCCGCGCGGCGGCCCGGTGCGCCCTCGCCGAGGCATCGGATGAAGCGGAAACCTTCGCTTTGATGACCGGCGGCCTCGGTGCCTGGCTGTCGGTCGAGTACGGGCTCTCGGTGGAGCAGGGCGCTTACGAAGAGGCGTTTGACGACTGCCTGCGGGACAAGGGCTACGACATCGAGGAGTAGCGCCTTCGTTCGAACCCTTGTCTCTAATCCCTCTTTAGGCGCCGCTCCTCGGGATAGATCGAGATGCTCGGCACGAGGCCACTAAGCAGGTCGTCCTGCATCTTCTGCCAGTAGGCGACGGTGGTGAGCTCGCCGTGCACGTCGCGGAACAGGCGGCGCAGCTCCCGGCTCGGGATGCGCAAGCCCGCCTCGATCTCTTCCGGCAGGAATACGAAGCCGTCCTCGAAGAACCAGTCCGGCACGTCCTCCTCGCCGTCGATTCGGTCGGTGTTGGTGCGGATCTTGACCTCGGTGAAGGGCAAGAGGGCGTCGTAGTCGAAGAGATAGACCTTGCGGTGGCGGCTGACGCCGTAATTCCGGCCGTCGAGGTCCTTGTTGAAGATGTTCGCCGCCGCGTTGTTCTTGATGCAGTGGCCCAGGTTGATGATCGCCGTCTCGGCCTCGGCCGGCGACGCGGTCTCGAGGAAGACCGGCAGGGGGATCATCCGGCGCTGCACGATGAGGTGCTTGAAGACGACCGCCTCGTCGCGCTGCGACACGTTGGCGCCGGCCTCGCCCAGCAGCTCCTCCAGGAGGGCCGGCTCGAACCAGTCCCGGTGGAGCGCCAAATTGTAATAGATGACGTTGTCCAGCATCGAACCGGTGCGGTTGATCTCGTGGACCCGGCTGTACTTCTTGAGCACTGCCTCAACGCCGTCGAAGGTCCCCCACTTGTACTGCGCCGTCGGTTTATCGCGGATCACCTTGAGCACGTAGGCCGACTTCGGGGCCGAGAAGCCGATCGCAACCGTGCCCCGGAAGCCGACCGCCGTCCGCAGGGTCTCGCCGGGCCGGGACAGCTCGGCGCGCAGCTCGTCCATGACCGCGACCTTGCCGACGTGGTTGAAGCCGATGGTTGAGTAGTGCAGGCCGAGCGGGCGGCGCGGCATGATCGAGTGCAGAAAGGCCGAGAGCTCGTGGTAGTGGGCGTCGGTCACGTGGAAGTTGGCCAGGGTCGAGCTGAAGATGTTGTGGGTGTCGGTTTCCGTGGTGAGCACGGCATCGACATAGATACCCGCCTCGTCGTTGAGCAGGGCGATCACGAAGGGGACGAGTCGCGAGTCCTGGAGGACGATGCGCCCGAGCAGGTAGGCGCCCCGGTTCCGATAGAAGCCCGCACGAATCATCTGGATGACCTGGACCGCGTGAGGGTTGCCGCCGTCCAGGCCGAGGGTAGCGTTGACCCGCGCCGAGACAGCCGTCGCGTCGCCCTCGAGGTCCCGGTAGCTCCGTGAGAATCCTGGAATCTTCAGGATCTCCGCGACGGTCTCCTCGGTCAACGAGGGGCCGCCCGGGAAGTTCAGGTAGACCTTGGCGGCAGGGCCGGCCGCCGCCTCGCCGGCGCCGCTGAAGGAGTAGGCGACCGGCTGCCATTCCCCTTCGTGGATCTGGCGCCGGACCGAGTGGATGTAGGCGAAGGCGAGATCGGCCTCGTAGCGGCCCTCGATCAGCGGCAGACAGACCGCCTCAATGGCCCGCCACGGCCCCTCGCTCCGGGCGAGCTCGGGCATGACGGCGGTCAGCGCTTCGGCCATCTTGCCGATGCTCTGGCCGTAGACCGACAGGCGGCGCCGGCTCAGGATCAGCGAGGTGCCGGGATCGCGCTCCTCGAAGGCCCTCTTGGCATACTCCGGTATGTGGCGGGACTCGGAGTAGTAGCGGTCGAAGGCCTGGAGGATGGCCTTGGCCGCCAGCGCCTCGCGCTCGGCCTCGGTCCCGGCCTGCCCGAGCCGTCCCAGGTAGTCTTCCTGCTCGATCGGCGGCCGGGCCTGCCGGAGGCTGTAGGTCTGACTCATGGCTCCCTGTTTTCTGCCCGAGCAGTGCTCCGCCTAGCTCAGCGCCGCCACCTCCCCTTGTCAACGGCGGCGCTTCTGCGCTGGGGTGGGGCGTGCCGCTCCCTGACGACAGCCCTCTTGATACGGGAACGCGTCGGCCCATATGTAAGTGAGCGCTCACTTACAAAAGAGTTAACAGATGCCGAGAGACGGTGGAGAGACGAGGGGAAGGATCGAGCGGGCGGCGCTCGGCCTCTTCGCGCGCAAGGGGATCGATCAGGCGACGATCGCGGATATCGCCCGCGAGGCCGGGATTTCAGAGGGTGCGATCTACCGCCACTACCCGAGCAAGGACGCGCTGATCTGGCTGACCTTCTCGACCCACTATCAGGCGCTGGCGCAGAGGATGGAGCTGCTCCAGGCCGGTGAATCGGGCCTGCGCGCCAAGCTGCGTGTCATGATCGAGGCCTTCTGCGCACTGTTCGAGGCCGACCGCGATCTCTTCGCCTTCCTGCTGCTGGTGCAGCACGGCCAGATCCCCCGGGTCCCGGCTGAAATGCCGACGCCGGTCAAGGTGATCGCCCAGGTCATGACCGAAGCCCGCGCCGCCGGCGAGATCGACGACCTCGACCCCTACCTGGCCGCGTCGCTGGTCATGGGGGCGGTCTTGCAGCCGGCCACCTTCAAGATCTACGGGCGTATCGAGGCGCCGATGACGGAATTAGCCGAGACCCTGAGCGAGGCCGCCTGGCGGGCTGTCGAACCGGCGTCGGCGGGAGGCGGGTCGTGAGCCCGGTCTCCTTCCGCTGGATGAAGGCGGCCCTCGCGGCAGGCCTGGTTGTGGCCGGCATTGGCGGTCTGGCCTGGCAATACGACCGCACCCAGCTGCGCGAGGACCGCGCCGTCCACGCCGGCTGGCGGGCGGAAAGCCACCTCTGGACCGGCTTCTGCCGCCTGGTCGACCGGGACGGCCGGGTTCGTATCCGCGGCCGCCAAGACGACTGCGTTCTGGCCCTGGCGGCGGCCAAGGAGCGGGGCGAACTCGCGGCCGACCGCAGCCACCTGGTCGTCATGCTCCACGGGCTCGGGCGCTCGCGCGGCATTTTCGACGCCATGGAAACGGCCCTGCGCGAGGCCGGCTTCGAAACCGCGGCGGTCGCCTATCCGAGCCTGACCGGCGATGTGGCTTCCCACGCCGCGCGCGTCGAAACGCTCTTGAACGGGCTGCGCGACATCGAGCGCGTCTCCTTCGTCACGCACTCCCTTGGCGCACTGGTCGTGCGCGAGACCCTTTCACGGGACGGTGCCTGGCGGGATCGGATCGCCCTCGGCCGCGCGGTCTTCCTGGGGGCGCCCAACGAGGGCTCGCAACTGGCCCAAGCGCTCAACGAACTGCCGCCGTTCCACACCTTCGGCGGCCCGAGCGCCACGCAGTTGGCCGAGGGCTGGCAGTTCGCGACCGTGCCCGCCGATCTCGAGTTCGCGGTGGTCGCGGGCGGGCGAGGCGACCGCTGGGGCTACAATCCCTTCCTCGATTCCGACAACGACGGCGTGGTGACGGTGGCGGAAACCCGGCTCGAGGGGGCCGCCGACTTCCTCCGGGTGCCGGCGCTCCACACCTTCATCGCCAGCCATCCCGATACCATCGCGGCGACCCTGCGATTCCTGGCGCACGGCCGCTTTTCACCGGCGTCTTAACCTGCCGGCAAGGCGGCTCTGTCAAACATGGTAAACGGCAAGGACCATCCGTCATGACCAGCAACGATCACGGGTTCCTCCTTGGACGGCGGTTTCTTCCGCTCTTCGTGACCCAGTTCCTCGGCGCCTTCAACGACAACCTCTTCAAGAACGCGCTCGCGGTCCTGATCATCTTCCAGATCGCCGGGAGTGGCGGCGCCGACGCCGAGGTCATGGCGACCGTGGCCGGGGCGCTCTTCATCCTGCCCTATTTCCTGTTCTCCGCGACCGCCGGGCAGGTTGCCGACAAGTTCGACAAGGCGCGGCTGATCCGCGGGGTCAAGGTCGCCGAGATCGCGATCATGGGTCTGGCGGTCGCCGGCCTGGTCCTCGGCCACGTGCCCTTCCTCATGGCCGTGCTGTTTCTCATGGGCACCCAGTCGACCTTCTTCGGGCCGCTCAAGTACGGCATCCTGCCGCAGCATCTCACCGACGGCGAGCTCCTGGCGGGGAACGCCTGGCTCGAGGCCGGGACCTTTCTCGCGATCCTGGCCGGCACCATCGCCGGCGCGCTGCTGATCGCGGCGGAGAGCGGCTCGATGCTGGTCGCCGGGGCCGTGGTCACCGTCGCCGTCGCCGGCTGGCTGGCCAGCCTGAAGATCCCGGCCGCGCCGGCCGAGGCGTCGGGCCTAAAGATCAACTGGAACCTCGCTTCGGAGACCGCGGCCATCCTGCGCCACGCCGCCGGGCGGCGCGACGTCTTCCTGTCGATCCTCGGAATCTCCTGGTTCTTCCTGGTCGGCGCGACCTTCATCACCCAGTTCCCGGCCTATGCCAAGACGGTTCTGGGCGGCAACGAAGTAGTCTTCACGCTCTGCCTGACCGCCTTCTCGGTCGGCATCGGGGCCGGCTCGATCCTCTGCGACCGCCTGCTGAAGGGCGAGATCTCGGCGCGCTACGTTCCGATCGGCGCACTGGGCATGGCGGCCTTTTCCATCGACCTGATCTTCTCCAACGCCGCCCTGGCAGCGCCGACCGCGACGGCCGGCTTGGCCGCCTTCCTGAGCGACCCGGCCAAGCTGCGCGTGCTGTTCGATCTCTTCATGATCGCGCTGTCCGGCGGATTCTACATCGTTCCGCTCTACGCCATCATCCAGCAGCGTTCGGACCCGGCACACCGGGCCCGGACGATCGCCGCCAACAACGTGCTCAACGCCGCCTTCATGGTTGCCGGCGCGCTGGCGGCGGCGGCGATGCTGTCCCAGGGCCTGACGGTCAGCCACGTCTTCCTGGCGGTCGCCGTGGCCAACGTCGGGGTCGCGATCTACATCTGCAAGCTGCTGCCCCAGGAGCTTCTGAAGTCGATCGCCGCCTGGTTCTTCCGCCTGCTCTACCGGGTCGAGGTGCGCGGCTGGGACAACTACCGCGAGGCCGGCGACAAGGCCGTCGTCGTGGTCAACCACGTCTCCTTTCTCGACGGGCCGCTGCTGGCCGCCTTCCTGCCCGGGCGGCCCATGTTCGCGGTCGACACCCACATCGCCCGGCACTGGTGGGCCAGGCCCTTCCTCTCGCTGATCGAGGCCTTCACGCTCGATGCGACCAATCCCTTCGCGACAAAGGCGCTGGTCCGCGAGGTCGGGAAGAACAAGAAGCTGGTGATCTTCCCCGAGGGCCGGATCACCGTGACCGGGGCCCTGATGAAGGTCTACGAGGGGCCCGGCATGATCGCCGACAAGGCCGGCGCCCGGATCCTGCCGGTCCGGATCGACGGCGCCCAGTACACCCACTTCTCGCGCACCAAGGGCAAGCTGCCGCTCAAGCTCTTCCCGAAGATCCGCATCACCATCCTGCCGCCGGCCGAGATCGCCGTGCCCGAGGAGGCGCGCGGCCGGCAGCGGCGCCGTCTGATCGGCGACGCGCTTTACGACGTCATGTCCGACATGACCTTCGAGACCCAGAACCAGGACCGGCAGACCCTGTTCCAGGCCCTGCTGCAGGCCCGCGCCACCAACGGCGGCGCCCGTCCCCTGCTCGACGACGTCACGCGCAAGCCGCTCAGCTACGACCGCCTGGTCCTGGGCGCCCTGGTGCTCGGCCGGCGCTTGGCCGCCATGACGGAGCGGGGCGAGCGCGTCGGATTGCTGCTGCCCAACGCCAACGGCGCGGCGGCGGCCTTCTTCGCGCTCCAGGCCTACGGCCGGGTGCCGGCCATGCTGAACTTCACGGCGGGACCCGCCAACCTGGTCTCGGCGTGCCGGACAGCGCAAGTCCGCAAGGTGCTGACCTCGCGCCGCTTCGTCGAGCGGGCCAAGCTCGAGGACGCCGTGGCGGCGATCGAGGCCGCGGCCGAGGTCGTCTACCTCGAGGACCTGCAGGCCCGGATCGGGATTCTCGACAAGCTCCGCGGCTTGATCGCCAAGCCCTTCGCGCGGCTGGTCCACGCTCGCGCCAAAGCGGGCAGCGGCGATCCGGCGCTGGTCCTCTTCACCTCCGGCTCGGAAGGAACCCCCAAGGGCGTGGTGCTCAGCCACGACAACATCCTGGCCAACTGCCGCCAGCTCGGCGCGCGGGTCGACTTCAACCCGAGCGACACGGTGTTCAACGCCCTGCCGGTGTTCCACGCCTTCGGCATGACCGGTGGGCTCCTGCTGCCGCTGTTTTCCGGCATCAAGGTCTTCCTCTACCCCTCGCCGCTGCACTACCGGATCGTGCCCGAGCTGGTCTACGCCGAGAACGCGACCATCCTCTTCGGCACCGACACCTTCCTGACCGGCTATGCCCGGGCGGCGAACGCCTACGACTTCTATTCCCTGCGCTACGTCTTCGCCGGGGCCGAGAAGGTGCGCGACGAGACCCGCCGGGCCTGGATGGACAAGTTCGGCCTGCGCATTCTCGAGGGCTACGGCTCGACCGAGTGCGCGCCGGTCATCGCCGCCAACTCGCCGATGCACTTCAAGGCCGGCACGGTCGGCCGCCTCATGCCAGGGATCCGCCACCGGCTCGAACCGGTGCCCGGCATCGACGAGGGCGGCAGGCTCTTCGTGTCGGGACCGAACGTCATGCTGGGCTACCTGCTGGCCGACCGGCCGGGCGTCCTGGTCCCGCCGGACGGCGGCTGGTACGACACCGGCGATATCGTGGCTCTCGACGACCAAGGCTTCGTGCGCATCCTCGGCCGTGCCAAGCGCTTCGCCAAGATCGCCGGAGAGATGGTCTCGCTCAGCGCGGTCGAAGGCCTGGTCCAGCGCCTCTGGCCGGACCACCAGCACGCCGTGGTCAGCCTTCCAGACGCCCGCAAGGGCGAGCAGCTCGTCCTCGTCACCGACCGGGAGGGCGCCGACCGCGGCGAGCTCCAGGCCCACGCGCGCCGCGAGGGCGCCAGCGAGCTCATGGTTCCGCGAACCCTCCTCGCCGTCGAGCGGGTTCCGGTCCTCGGGACGGGCAAGACCGACTACGCCACCGCAAAGACGCTGGCCGAGCGCGCCTCGGCCGCCGCCAGCGACGCGGCGTGACCGGCCTCCGCCCTAGAGTGGGAACGACCCATGTTTGAACTACTCTGGTTTCTCTTCGCTGCCGCGGTCGGGCTCTACTTCTTGGTTGCGCCCGCGCTGGGGACCGGCGCCTTCTTCGCGGTCCGGCGCGAGCGGTCCCGAAACGACGCGCTGCGCGCCACGGTCGAGGGCCTCCAGCGACGGCTCGAGCGGCTCGAGGGCCCGCCGGCGGCCGAGCCGCCCCAAGCGGCGCCGCCTCCCGAAGCCGCCGCGGAAAAGGCCGAGGCGGAGGCCTCGTTCTGGCCGCCGCCAGCCGCATCCCCGGAGGAGAAGGGCGAGCGGAAAGCCCCCAAGGCGCCGCCGCGACCGAAGTCCTCGAAGAGCCTCGCCGGCCTGGAGGAATCCCTGACCTCGCGCTGGCTGGTCTGGCTGGCCGCGGTCACCCTTTCCCTGGCCGGCGTCTTCCTGGTCAAGTACTCGATCGACCGGGGCTGGTTCGGTCCAACGGTGCGCATCGGCCTCGGCTACCTGCTGGGCGCGGCGCTGGCGCTGGCGGGCGAGTGGCTGCGCCGCCGCCCCTTGCAGCGCGCTGTGGCCGCGCTGCGCCCCGACCACGTGCCCTCCGCGCTCAGCGGCGCCGGCCTGTTCACGGCCTTCGCCAGCACCTATGCGGCCTACGGCCTCTACGGCCTGTTCGGACCGCTGGCCGCCTTCGCGCTGCTGGCCCTGATCGCCTTCGGGGCCGTGGCGCTCTCGCTGCTGCAGGGTCCCTTCATCGCCGCGCTCGGCCTCCTGGGCGGTTTCGCCACGCCGGCCCTGGTCGCTACGGGCGATCCCTCGGCCTGGGCGCTCTTCCCCTACCTCATGGCCCTGGTACTTGCCGGCCTCGCCCTGGTGCGCTGGCAGAACTGGTGGTGGCTCGCCTGGGGCACCCTGGCCGGCGCGTTGGCCTGGCCGCTGCTCTGGATGGCGACCGCCTGGCATCCCGGCGATTCACCCGCCGTGGCCGCCTACCTCGTGCTGCTGGCGGCGGCCTTTCTGCTGATCCGACCGGGACGGGACCGCTCGGTCGAGCTGGTCACCTGGCGCCGCGGCCTCGGCGGGCTCGCCACCGCGGATCGCGTCGCCTGGTCGGCGGCGCTCGGCATTGCCCTGCTGTGCTTCGTCCTGGTGCGGGTCGACGGCTATGAGGCGCCGTCCCTGGCCGCCTGGGGCCTGCTGACCGGCCTCCTGCTGCTGCAGGCGCACCGGGAAGCAGTGTTCGACGCGCTCTGCCTGCCGGCCGCGGCCCTCGGGCTGGCCCTGGTCGCGACCCGACACGTGCCGAAGATCATCAGCAACCGCGAGCCCTTCTTCGTGATCGACGGCCAGGTGCACGGCTATGTCGCCGCGCCGCTGCTGCCGCCCGAAATCCAGCCCTTCGTCCTGACGGCGCTCGCCTTCGGCGCGGCGATCGGGATCGCCGGCTTCCTCGCGCTCTGGTCCGCCCGGCGTCCCGCCCTCTGGGCCGGCGTGTCCTCGGCCGTGCCGGTCCTGCTGCTGGTCACCGCCTATTGGCGGCTGACCGGGTTCGAAACGGACCTCGGCTGGGCGGCTGCGGCCCTGCTGCTGTCGGTCGCGCTGGTCGGGGCGGTTCACAGGGTCGCGCGGGCGCGGGACAAGCGCGGCTTCGACGCTGTACTCGGCATCTACGCGGCCGGGGTGACCTCGACCCTCGCTCTGGCGGCGACCATGACCCTGGAGCAGGCCTGGCTGACCGTGGCCCTGTCCGCCCAGGTCCTGGCGCTGGCCTGGATCCACCGGCGCATCCCGGTGCGTCCGCTCAGGCTGATCGCCCTCGCGGTGTCGGCGGTGGTTCTGGTCCGCCTGGCGCTCAATCCCTTCGTCCTCGAGTATTCGCTGGGGCCGATCCCGGGTCTCAACTGGATCCTCTACGGCTACGGCCTGCCCGCGGCGGCCTTCTGGCTCGCCGCGCGGAGCTTCCGGCAGAGCGGCGAAGACCTGCTGGTCAAGCTGCTCGACGCCGGCACCATCGCCCTGGTCACGCTGCTCGTCACCTTCGAGATCCGCAGCCTCGTGGCCGGCTCACTCGACAGCCCCGACTACGCGCTGCTCGAACGGGCGCTGCACGCACTCGCCTGGGGCGTGCTGGGCTACGGTCTTCTGGTCCAGTTCCGCAAGCACGGCGGCGGCGTGCTGAAATGGGGCTGGCGTATCCTCGGCGGCCTCTCGGCCGCCCACGTCCTGCTGCTCCAGGTGCTGATCGGCAATCCGCTGTGGAGCGGCGAGCCGGTCGGCGCCTGGCCGCTCTTGAACAGCCTGACGCTGGCCTACCTCGCGCCGGCGGTCCTCGCTCTCGCCTATGCCCGGGAGCTGGACCGCATCGGTGCCGGCCGCCTCGCGCTCGGCGCGGCGCTGGCCGCCCTGGTGCTGGCTTTGCTGTTTATCACGCTGGAGGTGCGCCACGCTTTCCAGGGCCCGGTCCTGTCCGAGGGCGCCGTCGGCGACGGCGAGCTCTACGCCTATTCCGCCGCCTGGATCGGCTTCGCCCTGGCACTGCTCGGCGTCGGCGTCTTCCTGCGCTACGCGCTGCTGCGCTACGTATCGCTGGCGGTCTTGCTGGGTACCGTCGGCAAGGTCTTCATGATCGACATGGCCGCCCTCGACGATCTCTGGCGAGTCCTCTCCTTTCTGGGACTCGGACTCAGCATCATCGCCATCGCCCTGTTCTATCGGCGTTTCGTGTTCCCGCCCGCCGCCCCCGCGGCGACCCGTTCCGGCGCCTGAGTCGGTTCGCTGGGCGCGGCTCCCGCGCCCTGGAGATAGGCCGCGGCCAGCAGCGCTGCCTGAGTCCGGTTCTTAAGTTCGAGCGCCCGGAGGATCGCGGAGATGTGGATGCGCACCGTGTTCTCGGACAGCCCCAGCTCCCTGGCGATGGCGCCGTTGGGCGCGCCGCGCGCCAGGCAGGCGAGCACCTCGCGCTGCCGGCCGGTCAGGCTGTCCATGGCGCGGCGGGGCGCCGCGTCGACCGTGCCGTAGCCCTTGGTGTCGAATGACCGCCTCGGCAGGCTCCTGAGGCCGGCCGGCGGAAGATAGACCTCTTGCGCGAAGATCCGCGCCAGGGCCTCCTTCACCTCGTCGCCGTGCATGGTCTTCGGTATGAAGCCGGTCACGCCGAGATCGATCGCCGTCAGCACGTCGTTGCGATCCTCGACCATGGAGTAGAGGGCGACCGGCACGCCGGTCACCTGATTGAGCAGGCGCTTGAGGTCGCCGAGGGCGCCGAGCCCCGGCATGATCAGATCGCAGACGACGAGCCGGAGGTCGTCATGCCGCGCCGCCTGGCGTAGCGTTTCTTCGAAGGATTCCGTCTCGACGAAGACCGCACGCTCGTGGGCCTCCTCGAGCAGCAGCTTGATCCCGGCCCGCGCCGCCCAGTGGTCGTCGGCTAGCAAGACCTTCATGATGTTTCCCCCGCGCCGGCCCCGATGACGCGACCGCGCCGCTGCACGCTGGCTGTGGCGCTCGCTCGGGCCGGAATGCGTTCTTCGCCGCCTGTCTGGCCGGTGCCGGGCCCGCCGCGCAGCCGCACGCGCGTCCATCATACAATTACAAAGAGAAACTTAATTGTAATGCTCGTATTGCGTCAAGCCGAGGGCGGCCGGCCGCGGGCATGGGGCTCCGAAACCGGGCAGCTTTCGTGCTTCGTCGGCGGCGGCGGCGAAAAAAGCGTCGCAAGTGATCGGCGTCGCGGCGTTGCATGGGCTAGCTTGCCCGGATCGGGGGTTTTCCCAAGTGAAACAGTGTAACGGAGGAATGGGCCATGGGCAGACCGGCGGCGAGCGAGGTTCGGAAAGTGGCCCTGGTGGGCACCGGCGTCATCGGCGCCGGCTGGGCGGCCAACTTCCTCGCGCGCGGCTACGACGTGGTCGCGACCGACCCGGGCGCGGGCGCCGAGGAGAAGCTGCGCGCCGGCGTCGCCAACGCCTGGCCGGCGCTGCAGCGGGTCGGCCTCGCCGCGGGCGCCGATCCTGAGCGCCTCGACTTCGCTCCGAGCATCGGGGCGGCGGTGGCCGGGGCCGATTTCGTGCAGGAGAGCGCGCCGGAGAACGAGGCCCTGAAGACCAGGCTGCTCGCCGAGATCGACGCGGCGGCGGACCCGGGGGTCGTGATTGCGTCGAGCTCGTCCGGACTGCTGCCCAGCCGGATCCAGGCGGCCTGCCGCGAGCCCGGGCGCGTTGTCATCGGCCACCCCTTCAACCCGGTCTACCTGCTGCCCCTGGTCGAGGTGCTGGGCGGCGAGAAGACCGACCCCGCGGCGATCGACTGGGCCATGGATTTCTACGCGCAGCTCGGCAAACGGCCGCTCAAGGTCCGCAAGGAGGTGCCCGGCTACATCTCGGACCGCCTGCAGGAGGCGATCTGGCGGGAGGCGCTCCACATGGTGGCCGACGGCACGGCGAACACGGCGGAGATCGACGCCGCGATCGTCCACGGCCCCGGACTGCGGCTCGCCTTCATGGGCCCCTGCCTGACCTTCCACCTCGCCGGCGGCGAGACCGGCATGGCCCACATGCTGGAGCAGTTCGGCCCGGCCCTGAAGCTGCCCTGGACCCGCTTGGAAGCGCCCGAGCTGACCGAGGAGCTGGCCGGCCGGATGATCGAGGGCACCCGGGCCCAGGCCGGCAACCGCTCGGTGCGCGACCTCGAACGGGCGCGCGACCAGGCGCTGATCGGCTTCATGCGGGTGATCGAGCAGATGGACGCCGGGCGCTACACGGAGCAGGCGCCGCGCCGCTTCGAGGCGGACGAGACGATCGAGGCGCCGCTCGCGCTGCTGGAGATCCCGGTCCGCCCGGAGTGGATCGACTACAACGGCCACATGAGCGAGTCCTGCTACCTGACCGCCTTCGGCGACGCCTCGGACGCGCTGTTCCGCTACGTCGGGATCGACGAGGCCTACCGCGCGGCGGGGCGGTCGTTCTATACGGTGGAGACCCACCTCAACAACTACCGCGAGGCGACCGACCGCGACCGGCTCCGGCTGACCACGCAGCTCCTCGGTCTCGACGAAAAACGCATGCACCTGTTCCACGCCATGCACGACGCCGGGAACGGCGAGCTGATCGCAACCACGGAACAGATGCTGCTGCACGTCGACGCGGCCGCCCAGCGCAGCGCCCCCATCGCGCATGAGGTCGCCGGCCGCCTGCAGGCGATCCTGGAGGCCCACGCGGCTCTGCCCCGGCCCGAGCAGGTCGGCCGGGTCATGGGGCTCGGCGCGAGGAAGGCCTGAGGCGCGGGGTCGGGGTCCGGTCAGGCCGCTGCGGGCCGCCGGCCTGCCGTCTGCACGTCCAAGAGTGGACCGGCCAAGATCGGAGAGACGTTCTGCTTTGCCCGGTAAGCCAGACGTCTTTGCCTCAGCTCACCAAGGACTGATTCTGACCCAAACCGGTCTTCATTTTTTGGCGATTGGGTAACCGGCTTTACTCCATGCCGGCTCACCACCGGCAAAGTAGAGCACGTCCGTGTAGCCCCAGGTTAGGGCCTTGGCGCAGGCATCGGCGGACTTGTAACAGTAGATGCCGTCGCAATAGAAGACGATCTTCTGGTCTTTCTCCGCGACTTCGGCGAGGCTTTCCTTTGTCAGTTGAGTCTTGAGGTCCAGCCCGATGGCGCCGGGGATATGTCCCTTCAGGTATCCGGTCTCGGAGCGCACATCGATGAAGAGCGCCCCCTCCTCTTGCAGCGATTTTGCCTCTGCGAGGTCGATCGTGCGGGCCCCTTCGACGGTGAATTCGCCGCCGCTTTTCGTGACCAGGCTCTTATAGTCTCCTTCGGATAGTTGGGGCGCCGCGCCATCGGGAACCCCTGCCTTTCGCAATCCTTCTTGCAGGCTTGCGCGGTAATTCTCATCAGCGAAAGGTGTAAAGTCGCCCACGCTTTGAACTGTTAACGGCCCGCCATCGCTGCCGGCACGAAGCTCTTCGAACTCCCGGATTGCGCTTTTGGCCTCTTCCAAGCGGCCGAGATGGCCGTAACTGGCGGCCAGGTAACGGTAGGTGTATTCATACTCTGGCTCGCGTTGAACCACCCTTTCTAAGACATCTGCCGCCTCCTCAAAGCGGTCCTGATGAAACAGCGCTTCTCCTAGGGTTTGAAGATAAGTAGCAGGGTAACTAGGGTTCAATCGCATTGCGAGAAGCGCATTCTCCTCTGCCTCTCTGGCATGACCGGAACGAATCAAGATCCAGGATTTAGTGATGTAGCTGTCCGCCTCGTTGGGGTCGAGGGTGATGGCTTCATTGATATCTCTGAGAGCAGCTTGGTATTGGCTATCCCACAGAAGAATTTCTGCAGATGTCTCGTAGGCTTCGGCGGTGGGCTTCTTCAAGGCAAGGGCCAGAAATTTCTTTGTGGTGTCGAAGGCGTCCGTCGTTGAAGCGGACAACCCAGCTCTTTCCACCCAGGAACGTGAGAAGACCCGCCAATAGGCGGTGGCCAAGGCCGCATGCGCCCGGTGAAATTCGGGGTCGAGCTCTACGGCCTTATTGAAGAAGGAAATCGCCTTGGCGGTATTCTCCGGGTCGCGCACGCGGAAGAGTTCCTTGCCTTGCAAATAGGCGTCATAGGCTTCAGGCGACTCCGTATCTTTCGAAGTATGCTTCACCGCATCGTCGTCGCCCAGATTTACGGCCAAGGCGGAGACGATGCTGCCGACGACTTCGTCTTGAAGCCCGAACACGTCGGTCATTTGGCCATCGTACTTCTCCGCCCAGAGGTGATAGCCGGTGAACGCATCGATCAGCTGGGCGTTAACGCGCACTTGATCGCCGGACCGGCGTACGCTGCCCTCCAAGACGTAGCGCACACCCAACTCTTCCGCCACCTGCCGGACCTTCACGGGCTTGCCCTTGTAGGTGAAGGTGGAATTCCGGGAGATCACGAAAAGACCGGAGAGCTTGGAAAGCCCGGTAATAAGGTCGTCCGTCATGCCGTCGGCGAAATAGGCCTGCTCGGGATCAGCGCTCATGTTGTCGAAGGGTAGGACGGCAATCGAGGGCTTGTCGGGCAGCGGCAGTGCCATCGCTGCCACCGAGGCGGGCTCGACTCTGGGCGCCCAGGGCTGCCACACCATGGTGCCGATCACTGCGATAACGAGGACTGCGGCCGCGGCGGCCGCCGCCGTGCGCCGCCGCCAGGATCCGCGTTTGGTCCCCGCCGTCAACTCGCTGGCCGCCTCGGGCTCCATGAGCACCCGAAAGACATGGACAGGCTCGGGGATGTTTTTGACCTCTTGTTCGCCTTGGTCATCGAAGTCAGAAGCCACCTTGCCCTTGACGTGATTGACCACGGTGCGCGAGACGCAAATCCCGCCCGGTTCGGCCAACGTCTCCAGGCGCGCCGCGACATTGACGCCGTCCCCGTAAATGTCGTCGTCCTCGATGATGATGTCGCCGAGGTTGATGCCGATCCGGTAGGCAATCCGGTTTTCCTTCGGCACGGCAGCCTCGCGATCCGGCATCGCCAACTGGATTGTCACGGCGCAGCGCAAGGCATCCACAACGCTGGGAAACTCCACCAGCACGCCATCGCCGGTGGACTTGACGACGCGCCCGCCGTACTCACGGATTTTGGGGTCTATGAGCTCCTTGCGCTGAGCCTTCTGGCGGGCGAACGTGCCCGCTTCGTCGGCCGCCATGAGACGGCTGTAGCCCATCATATCGGCAGCGAGAATGGCTGCGAGACGGCGCTCCATCAGCTCTCTCCTCGTATCGCCAGAATAAGGGAGGGCGATCAAGGAGTCCACAAAGCGGAGCGGAGCGCGAATGTCGCCTTATGGCTACTCCTTACCGTCCAAGCGACGACGAGCACGCGCCCGGTTCAGCGCCGGTACCGGACTTCAGGGCCGTGGACCCGCCGTAAGCGCCCCGGCGCGGAAGCGCGCCAACAGCAGGCCGAGGAAGGCGAGCAGGACGGCCGGCGCGATCGGCAGGCCGGCGTCGTTCGCCGCGGGCACCAGGATCGGCAGGAACCAGACGACGGCGTAGACCGTGCGCTCGCCCGGCCGGAAGCCATCGCGCGCACTCTCGAAGTAGGCGATCAGCAGGGCGAGGGTCACCAGGGGCAGGTCGTAGTGGTAGCCGTAGGGGCTCGCCAGCAGGGTCGCCGCGAGCACCACGGCGATCCGCAAGGAGGCGCCGCAGGGCCGGCGGAACACCAGCCAGACCGCCCAGCCCGCGAAGGCGGTCGCGCCGGCTTGCAGCACGGCGCCGAGCGCCGGGTCGAGTCCGAGGACCCGGCTCGCCATGTAGGGCGAGATGACGATCTTCATGAACAGCCCGTCGCCGCCGGCCAGGTGCCGCGCCGAGTTGGCGGCGGCCAGGGTCAGGAAGTCCTGCCAGGCCTCGATCCCGAACGCGACCAGGCTGACGGCGGCGAGCAGCGCGACCGTGGCCGCGGCGCTGGCGAAGGACCGCCAGTGCCCGGCGGCGATCAGCGCCACGGGCAGCAGCAGGCCGAGATGGGGCTTGAAGGCGAGCAGGCCGAACAAGATTCCGGCCAGGACCGGCCGCCGGTCGAGCAGGGCGAGGCCGCCGGCCAGCAGCGCGGCGGTCAGGAAACCGTTCTGCCCCAGCAGGACCGTGGCGTAGGTCGTGGGCGCGAGGATCAGCAGCGGGACGACCCAGGGGTCCCTGCCCAGGACCCGCCACCCCGCCCAGAGGTAGCCGGCGAAGGTCCCGCCGGTCCAGGCCAAGTAGGCCCAGAGGTAGGGCAGGAGGCCGAGCGGCAGGAGGTAGAGCAGGAAGTGCGGCGGATAGAGCCAGGGATAGACCGGGACCGGCAGGCCCAGGCGCTCCTTCTGCAGGGCGTGGAAGCTCGCCAGATCGAAGATCTCGCGGACCTGACCGTCGAGCGCGAGTCCGCCCGCCGCCCAGAACACGATGAAGTCGCGCCCGAGCACCTTGCCCGAGCTGTCGTAGAGCCCCTCGATACCCGAATAGAGGCCGTAGGCGACCATGACGATGAAGAGCGTGCTGCCCAGCACGACGACCCAGGCCATCGGGCGGTCGGCCGCCGTTCGGGCTTCCGGGGGCGAGAACACGCCTTGGGGCATGGGGAGCACGGTCTTGCGCTCCGCTCAGTTCGCGGCGTAGGCGTGACCCGGTCGTTGGGTCTCGGGTCCGGTCGCCGTCTGGTTCATGACGCGCCGCAGCAGGAAGCCCGTGAAGGCCAGGAGGATCGGCGGAGCGATGGGCACGCCGATCTCGTTGAAGACGGGAACCAGGATCGGCAGGAACCAGACGAAGCCGTGGAGGAAACGCTCGCCGGTCAGGAAGCCCGCGCGCAGGCCTTCCCGGAAGGCCAGGATCAGCGCGGCCGTCAGCAGGGGCAGGTCGTAGTGATAGCTGTAGGGGCTCGCGAGCAGGGTCGCGGCCAGCAGGAGGGCGATCCTCAGCTCCGCGCTGCAGGGACGGCGAAAGGCGTAGATGACCGCCGCCACCGCGAAGGCGCTGCACAGCGCCTGCAGCGCAATGCGGACGCCCCAGTCGAGACCCAGGGCCTTGCTCGCGAGCATGGGCGACACGGCGATCTTGACGAAGGCGCCCGTGTTCCCGTCGACCATGCTGGATTGGGTTGCCGTGCTGTCGATCCAGAAGGCGATCCAGGGGTCGACCCCGAAGGCGGCGATGCTGAGCAGGACGGTGGCGGCCACGGTGATCGCGGCGCTGGCGAAGGGCCGCCAGAGACCGGCCGCGATCAGCGCGACCGGCAGCAGCAGGCCGAGCTGGGGCTTGAACGAGAGCAGCCCGAGCAGCACGCCGGCCAGGATCGGACGCCGGTCGAGCAGCGCCAGCCCGCTGATCAAGAGAGCCGCGGTCAGGAACCCGTTCTGTCCGAGCAGCCCGGCCATATAGGTCGAGGGCGCGAGGATCAGCACCGGGATCAGCCAGCGGCCGCCGCCGATCAGGGACCGCACGGCATAGAGGTAGGCCGCCAGGGTGACGGAGAGCCAGAGGAAGAACGACCAGAGATAGGGCAGGAGGCCGAACGGCAGGATCCACAAGAGATAGGTCGGCGGATAGAGCCAGGCGTAGGTCGGAACGGGGACCCCCATGATCTGGTCGAGCAGCTGGTTGAAAGTGCTGAGATCGGAGAGGCCCTGCAGCTGTCCCTCGAGAGCCAGCACCGCCACCGACCAGAACACGACGTAGTCCCGGCCGATCAGGATGCCCGAGGCGTCGAACAGGCCGTCGAGCTCGGTGAAGGTCTGAAAGCTGAAGACTCCCGTGATGGCGAGGCTGGCCAGGCAGGCCGCCACGACCGACGCGCGATCGAGATCGATGGCGGGGCCCTTGGGGCTCGGTGTCTGCGCCGCTTGCGCCAAGAAGATGTCTCCGGCAAGACCAGGGGGAGCTGGCGCCCAATCTGACCGCCGGCCGCTAAAGGTTCCTTAAACGCTGCCGCAGGGCCCCGGCGAGGCCCGGGCCCGAGCGGGTTAAGCCTTTGTTCAAGGCTTTGCGCAACGCTGCCCCGGACCGCGAAAGTTTCCGGCCGATCGGGCCTAACTCTCTGATCTGCATGACTTCTGGCCGGTCAACTCCGGCAGCGAAGCGGTCACCTCGCCCGCCCAGGAAGGTCTTCATGAGCCTCGCGGTTTCCACGGATCTTCGGATCGATCCCGGCGCCCCGGCGCCGTCGCCGATTTGCCGTGCGGGCCCCGCCGTTGCACACTTGTCCCCGGCCGGTCCCGGGGCCGACCCGCCCGGGCCGGTCTCGCGGCGGCGCCCCGTCGAGGAATTGCGCAGATGGCGATGATTACCCAGGCACAGATCGACGAGGCCTTCTCGCCGGAACCGGGCGAATCCGGCGCCCTCGAGATCGCCGTCATCGTGCCCTGCTACAACGAGGAGGCGACCGTCGCGAAGGTCGTCCGGGACTTCCAGGAAAATCTCCCCGGGGCGCGGATCTACGTCTACGACAACGCGTCGAGCGACCGCACGGCGGCGCTGGCCCTCGAGGCCGGCGCGACCGTCCGCTTCGAAGGCCTGCGCGGCAAGGGCAACGTCGTGCGGCGCAGCTTCGCCGACATCGACGCGGACATCTACGTGCTGGTCGACGGCGACGACACCTACGACGCCAAGGCCGCGCCGAGCCTGGTGAGCCGCCTGCTCGAGGGACCCTACGACATGGTGACGGGGACCCGCGTCGCCGAGGAGAAGGCGGCCTACCGCCACGGGCACCGCTTCGGCAACGCCATGCTCAGCAAGATCGTCACCACGATCTTCGGCGACCGGATCGACGACCTGCTGTCCGGCTACCGGGTCTTGTCGCGCCGCTTCGTGAAGTCTTTTCCCGCGCTCTCCGCCGGCTTCGAGATCGAGACCGAGCTGACCGTGCACGCCCTCGATCTGCGCATGCCCATGTCCCAGATCGAGACCCGCTACTTCAGCCGGCCCGAGGGCTCGTCGAGCAAGCTGAAGACCTATACCGACGGCTTCCGCATCCTCTTCATGATCCTCATCCTGGTGAAGGAGGAGCGCCCGTTCCAGTTCTTCGGCGCGATCTTCGCCGGCCTGGCGCTGACCTCGCTGGGACTCTCCGTGCCGCTGCTGTTCGAATTCCTCGAGACCGGCCTGGTGCCGCGGTTCCCGACCGCGATTCTCTCCACCGGCATGATGCTGCTGGCCTTCCTGTCGCTCGCCTGCGGCATGATCCTCGACAGCGTCACGCGCGGACGCCGCGAGATGCGGCGCATGCAGTACCTCGGCCTGCCGCCGACGCAACGCAGGAGCTGACCGGGGCGTCTTCGGGGCGCGCGTCAAAAGTAAATAAAATTGGTAAATTTATCTTAACTACTCGTGTAAAGAAATAGTAAACAATTAATAAAGTCTTGATGCCGTCTTTCGCGTTCTATAGGGTTTTCAGTAACGGCGGCTTGGGGAACGGATTTTACCGCCGTTGCAATTGGGGTCCCGTGAACGAGGCGCGGAGGAGCCAACCTCCCGTGGACGGGTGAGCTGCGACCGGCAGAACCGGCGACGGTATGAGGGACATGGGTCAGAACGTGATGCGCCGCGTGCTCGTGCTCGAGCCGCAGAAGACGGTGGTGGACGACTACCGCTTCACCCTGTGCGGCGCGGCGGCGGTGAGCGCCGCCGCGGCCGAGAACCAGCCGAACTTCGACCTCCACTTCACCGGGGACCGGGAGGCGGCGGTGCGCCGCACCTGCCGCGCGGTCGCCGAGGACCGGCGCTTCTCGGTCGCCTTCGTCGATCCGGGCGAGGGCGACCACGAGTCCCGCCTGAAGTTCCTCGCCCGCCTTCGCGCCGCCGACCCGGCGCTGCCGATCGTCGTGGTCAGCGCCGGCTGGCACCCCGACCCGCTCGAGGCGAGCCGCCGGGTTCCGCCGGCCGGCCGTCTCTACTTCCTGCAGAAGCCCTTCCACGGCCGGGAGGTGGCGCAGCTCGCCCTGGCCTTGAGCGAAACCGACGACGCCCCCGCGGCGGCCGGCGCCGAGGGTCCCGGCGCGGCGGCCTCGGCGCCCTTCCTCGCCACCTCGCTCGCGGGCGTCCTGGTCTTCGACCCGCTCGACCGCCTGATCGCGGCCAACGACTCCATGCACAGGCTCTTCCCGGAGCTGGCGGACCGCCTCGAGATCGGCCGCCGCTTCGAGGACCTGCAGCGGGACATGGCCGAACGGCTGCTGCCGACGGACACGCTCTTCCGCACCGATGCCTGGCTGCGCGAGCGCATGAAGCGCCACGAAGCCGGCGGCGGCCTGTTCGAGCAGCGGCTGCGCGGCGGCCGCTGGGTCCTGATCGGCGAGAGCGTGCTGGAGAACGGCGAGACCCACTGCCACCACTACGACATCACGGCCCTGAAGCAGCGCCAGGCCAGCGAGGCGGCGGCGAACCGCTTCGCCCAGGTGAGCCAGTGCCTCGGCGGCTTGTTCGACCGTCTCGAGACCGAGCGGCAGGTCCGGCAGCCGGCGCCGCCCGACCCCGGCGGCGTGGTTCCGATCGGACTTGCCCGGGCCTGGCGGGCTGGCGGCGGCCTGCCTGCGGAGCCGGCGGAGCCGGAGCCTGCGGACAGCGCGCTGCTCGCCAAGGTGAAGGCGGCGGCCGGCCGCCAGCACCTGGAGCCGGAGCGCTGCGACCTCAACCAGCTGATCGGCGCGCAGGTCGAGCGCTTCTCGGACGCGCTGCCCCAAGGGGTCGCGATCGAAGCGGTCGAGGGCGCCGGGCTCTGGCCGGTCCTGGTGGACCCCGGGAAGCTGGCCGCCGCGCTCAGGGAACTGGTCTGGAATGCCTGCGAGGCGATGGAGCAGGGCGGCCGAATCACCCTGAGAACCGCCAACCGCCGACTCGACCGGCGCTTCGTCGCGTCGCGCTGCGGCCTCTCCGCCGGCGACTACGTCTGCCTCACGGTCGGCGATACCGGACCGGGCATGACCCCGGCCGTCGCCGAACGGGCCTTCAATCCCTTCTTCACAGCCAAGGGCGCCGCCTTCTCCGGGCTCGGCCTCAGCGTCGTGCGGGGCTTCGTCGAGCAGTCCGGCGGCTACATGGAGATCGTCGGCGGCGAGTCCGCCGGCGCTTCGGGCGCGGTGATCGAGATCTACCTGCGCCGGCTGCGCGCCGACGCCCCGGACCGCTCCGCGCCGATGAGGGCCGGCTCGTGAAGCCGCGCCTGCGCCTCTGCCTGTTCGGCGGGTTTCAGCTCGAAGACGCCCAGGGGCGCTCGGTCGGCCTGCCTCTGCGCAAGGCGCAGGCCCTGATCGCCTATCTCGCCGTGGTCAAGGGGCAGTCCGCGTCGCGCGACCAGCTGGTTGGCCTGCTCTGGGCCGGCTCCGATCCGCAGCGCGCGCGGCAGAGCCTGCGGCAGACCCTGGCGACCCTGACCAAGGCGCTGGGCGCCGACGCTGGGCAGGTGCTCAGCATCGACGGCCAGGACATCAGCCTGGTCCCGGGCGCCATCGCCGTCGACGTGGTCGAGGTGGAGTGGCTCCTGGCGGAGGGGTCGGCCGAGTCCCTGCGCGAGGCCAAGGCGCTGTTCCGCGGCGACTTCCTCGCCGGGCTGACGATCGACGCCCCGGAGTTCGAGGACTGGATGGACGATCTGCGCGGCCAGCTGCGCGACGCCATGGTGATCGGCATGGAGGAGCTGTTCGATCTCCAGGCCTCGGGCGACGAGATCGGCGCCGCGGTCGCGACCGGCAACCAGGTGATCCGCATCGACCCCCTGCGCGAGGACATGCACCGCAAGCTGATCGCGCTCTACGTCCGCAAGGGCATGCGATCCTCCGCCCTGGCCCAGTACCGGGCGTGCCGCGACATCCTGGCCGGCGAGCTGGGCGTGGAGCCGGACCGCGAGACCCAGGCCCTGATCGAGGACATGCTCGACCGGAAGCAGCGCGAGGACCGGCGCGAGAGCCTGCAGCTCGACTGCCTGGAAGGCGGGGGCGGAGACTCCGCCGGGGACGCGCCGGACGGGGATACGCCGGACGGGGGCGCGCTTGACGGGGACGCGCTTCACGGGGCCGCGCTTGACGGGGCCGGCGGCGTGCTGCTCGGCCCGGCCGGCGGCGCTGTCGAGCAGCTGCGCGCCCAGCTGCTCAAGACCCACTACCAGGTCCTGACCGCGCAGCTGCGCGAGTCGGGCAAGAGCGGGGACGCCCTCGCCGCGGTTCTGCGCGGCGCCAGGCTCGAGCGCAAGCGGGGCTCGGTCCTGGCGGCCCAATCGATCCTGGAGCAGGCCATCACCGCGTTCGACGACCTGCGCGACAGCCTGCGGGGCGACGCCGGCCAGACCGTGGCCGACCTCCACCTCGCGCTGGCGTCGCTGGCCGAGGACCGGGGCGACCTGGAGGCGGCGCGCCGCTCCCTCGCCGTGGTGGACGACCTGGAACGCGACGGCTGCACGATCCGGCACCCGGCCCGCGCGGCGCTGGCCTGGTCGCGGGTCCACCAGCGCAGCGGCCGCGAAGGCGATGCGCTCGACGCGGCGCGGCGCGCGCTGGAGCTGCTCGGCACGGCGCCGGACGGCGACGCCTGGCTGCCGGCGGAGCGCTGGATGGCGCAGCTCCATCTCTCGATCGCCCGGGCCGAGGTCACGGCCCGCGCCCTGTCGGCCCGGATCGAGAGCAGCCGGGCGCTCGGCCTGGTCGGCGACGAGGCCGAGGCGGGGGCGCTGCTCGCGGTGATCAAGGCCAGCCGCGGCGACCTGGTGCGCGGCCGGGAGCTGGCGTCGCGCGCCGTCGCGCTGGCCAAGCAGTCGGCGTCCTCCGCCGTCGAGCTGGCCGCCCACGAGGCGGAGGGCCTGGTCCTGCTCTGGTCGGGGCGCTCCGAGCCGGCGATCTCGAGCTTCGAGGCGGCGCTCAAGGCGGCCGTGGCCCGCGGCGACCTCCTGCGGGAATACCTGCTCTCGGGCCTGCGCGGCGCCGCCCTCTTGGCGGAGGGCCGCCACGACCTCGCCTGGTCCGCCCTGAAGCAGGCCATCGCCCGGGGACGGGACCTCGACACCCAGTTCCTCCTGCCCTTCTTCATGGCCTGGATGGCCGAGACGGTCTGCGCGTCGGGCCGCTACGGCGACAAGCGTCCGGTCTGCGAGGAGGCCCTGCGTTTCGCGCGCGAGAGCAACCAGCCCTGGGCGGCCTCCATTGCCGGCCGGGCACTGGCCCGATCCCTCGCCGACGCCGCGATGGGCGAGCTGGAGGAGGCGGAGCGGGCGATCGACTGGGCGATCTGCACCCAGCGCGACCTGGGGCTCGAGTTCGATCTCGCCCGCTCGATGATGATCCGCGCCCGCCTGTTCGAGCTGCGCGGCCAGGCGCGGCGCGCCGAGGCCGCCGCCGGCGAGGCCGAGCGCCTGATCCTCCGGATCGGCGCCGGCAAGGAACCGGCCGGCGCGGCCCGCGCGGCCCCGGCCCCCGTTGAGCAGCCGGTGCTGCAATAGATCCCGCGCGGCTTCGGCAAATCTTTAGACTAGCGCCCGATAGTGGCGGGCGACGCGCGGGCGGCGGGCCTTCCGGCTCGCCCGGCCCGGCGCACGGGACAAGCACCGCGAAGGACCTTCATGGACGAGAATGCGACGATCATCGCGGCGATCGCATTCGCCTGCTACGCCGGGATCCTGCTGTGGATCGCGGTCAGCGACCTGCGCAGCTACCGGATCCCCAACTTGGCCAACGCGGCGCTCTTGCTGCTCTTCGTCCCGACCGGGCTGCTGCTGCCCGTCGAGGTGGACTGGCTGGCCCACGGCGGGGCGGCGCTCGTGGTGCTGGTCGTGACCTTCGTGCCCTTCTCGCTCGGCTGGCTCGGGGCCGGCGACGTCAAGATGTTCACCAGCCTGGCGTTCTGGTCGGGGTTCTCGCTGCTGGTCGAGATGCTGTTCCTGGTCTCCCTGGCCGGCGGGACCCTGGCGGGACTCCTGATCGTGCTCCGCCACGTCGCCGCCCGGTTTCGCCCCGCCGCCGAAGGGCCGGGAGAGACGGACCGGCCGCGCGTGCTGGACAAGGGCGCGAAGATGCCCTACGGCGCGGCGATCTCGGCCGGCGCGCTCGTCTTCGGCCTCTTCCTGCCCCAGTTCAGGCTGCTTTTCGGCTGAGCGGCGCCGGGCCTCGCCTCGAGGTGTCCAGGCCTTGTCAGCGGCCGGCCAACTCCAGCCGCAGGGTGCGCCGGCGGACCCGGGTGGCCGCCTGGACCGTGTGCCGGCGGTACTGCATGCGCGCGAACCAGCGGCCGAACAGCAGGACGGCCGTCACGCTGACGATCAGGGTGGGATACCACCAGGGTATCAGCCCGGACGCGTCGACGAAGAACTCGTAGTAGGGGTCGCCCATCGCATTGGGCCCGTAAATCTGATCGACCAGCCACTTCATAACCCGTGTTCCCAGCCCGTTTGATCCAGCGATCGTTAACGGAGGCTTTACCATGGGGGGCGTCATCCAGACGTGATCGGCCGGCGGCCGGCGGGCAAGCGCTTGGGGGCCGGCGCGGCCCCGGGCAGGGGGGCGCGTTAACCCTGTCCGGGGACGGGG
>JASJEC010000038.1 GCA_030064845.1 Kiloniellales bacterium | reverse complement strand
CTCGGCAACCCCGCGGGCGCGTTATCAAGGCTTTCGGCCCCGTTGAGACCAATGGGGGTCGCGCGGCCCTTGTGATGGCCCGCATCACGGCGGACCACGCTCCTAACCGAAAGACTTGATAACGCGTCATACGACACACCTAATCCTGATAGTGGGTACTAACCTTCGCGCTCTCGCCGCTGCGCCAGCCCAGGGAATGGAAGACTTTGAACGAGAATCTTTACAGCATTATCAAACAGAGGTTGCCGGGGAATATGGCCAGGTCCTTCATCGAAACCCCGGACGGTCGACAGATTTCCTACGGCGAGCTCGACTCCGCCAGCGGCCGCATCGCGGCCCTGCTGCGTGATTGCGGCGTGGTCCAGGGGGACCGCGTGGCTGTGATCGCCGAGAAGTCGCCCGAGGCCACCTTCCTCTACCTCGCCTGCCTCCGGGCCGGGGCGGTCTACCTGCCGCTCAACACGGCCTACCAGGAGGCCGAGCTGGGCTACTTCCTGGGCGACGCCGAGCCGCGGGTCGTGGTGTGCGATCCCAGGGCGGAGGACAAGGTGGCCCCGGTCGCGGCCCGCCACGGCGGCCGGACTCTGACCCTCGACGCCGAGGGCGCCGGCAGCCTGATCGAGGAAAGCCGCGGCCGCGACGGCGACTTCCCGGCGGCCGAGGTGGCGCGGTCAGACCTGGCCGCCCTGCTCTATACCTCGGGCACCACCGGCCGCTCGAAGGGCGCCATGCTGAGCCACGGCAACCTCAGCGCCAACGCCCTGGCGCTGCACGATCTCTGGGGATTCCGGCCCGGCGACACGCTGCTCCACGCGCTGCCGATCTTCCATACCCACGGCCTCTTCGTGGCGATCAACTGCGTCCTGCTGGCCGGCGCCAGGATGCTGTTCCTGCCCCGCTTCGACCCGGAGACCGTCATCCGCCTGCTGCCGCGCGCCACCGTCATGATGGGCGTGCCGACCTTCTACACGCGCCTCTTGGCCCGGGACGACTTCACCGCCGAGCTCTGCCGCGGCATGCGGCTGTTCGTCTCCGGCTCGGCGCCGCTTCTGGAGGAGACTTTCGACGCTTTTCGAGCGCGCTGCGGGCACACGATCCTGGAGCGCTACGGCATGACCGAAACCGGCATGAACAGCTCAAATCCGCTGGACGGCGAGCGGCGCGCCGGGACCGTCGGGTTCGCCCTGCCGGAGGTCGAGCTACGGGTCGCCGACGAGGACGGCCGGGTGCTGGAGGCCGGCGAGGTCGGCGTTCTCGAGGTGCGCGGCCCGAACGTCTTTCACGGCTACTGGCGGCAGCCGGAGAAGACCAAGGAAGAGTTCCGGCCCGACGGCTTCTTCATCACCGGCGACGTCTCGCGGATCGACGAGCGCGGCTACCTGCAGATCGTCGGCCGCGCCAAGGATCTCATCATCTCAGGCGGCTTCAACGTCTATCCGAAAGAGGTTGAGCTGGTCGTCGACCAGGTGCCCGGGGTCGGCGAGTCGGCCGTCATCGGCTTGCCGCACCCGGACTTCGGCGAGGCGGTGGCCGCTGTGGCGACCCGCACGGACGCCGGCGCGGCGGCCTCGGAAGAGGCGGTCATCGCCGCCGCCAAGCGGGAGCTCGCGAACTACAAGGTTCCCAAGAAGGTCTTCTTCCTCGACGCCCTGCCCCGCAACGCCATGGGCAAGGTCCAGAAGAACCTGCTGCGCCAGCAATTCCAGGGCACCTTCAAAGGTCAGGGGTGAGACCTGGACGACCGAAGGCGCTTAAAGGCTGAGTGTCCCGAGGAACTAGAACCGCCACGACAGGCCCAGCAGGCCGCCCAGGTCCGACAGGGTTTCGCCGTTCGCGTCCTTCGAATCCCAGTAGGCGGCGTTGACGCTGGCCGAGACTTTCGGGGTGATGGCATAGCTGACCCCGGCCTGTAGCGTGCCTAGGGCGTCGGCCTGCTCCCCGTCGGAGGCGTCACGGTCGATCATGTAGCTATAGACCAGGCCCATGGAAACCGGACCGGCGTCGTAGCGCGCCTGGGCATTCCAGGCCAGCTTCTCGGCGGGCTTGATCGGATTGGCCTTGTTGCCGAAGGTGCTGCCAAACTGCCACCCGCCCGACTCGAAGACGACGCCGTACCGCAGCAGCTTCGGGCTGTCGACCACCGACAGCCCGTCGCGCACCGGCCGCCGATCCCGGCCGTAGTCGCCCATCAGAGAGAGATTCAAGCTGCCCAGACCCGACTGACCGCGAAAGCCGCGGGGCTCGTCGGGCAGCGCGCCGAAAGCGAAGCTGTCCGCCCTGCCCTCCGGAGCGGAGAAGCCGAGGTCGCCAAGGTCGATCTGCCACGAAAGGGTCGCGTTCGACGCCGCGGGCGCAGAGGTCAGGCTGAAGGCCGCAAGGCCATCCTCGGTCCAACCGACTTCGTCAGGGTCGGTTTCGACAAGAAGCGATACCGGCAGAGCCGTCCAGCCGAAGCGGTCTTGCTGCGCGACGTCCGTCGCGGCCGCGCCCGGCTCTGTCATGATCGCCAGCTGCTCCTGCGCCAAGAGACTTCCAGCGGGCGCAAGAAGCAGCAACGCGAGGCCGACTGCCCGAACAGAGTCCCGAGCACTGCGCGCCCCAAGGCTCGACGCGTGCTTGACAGAAATTAACCTTATGTCGCAATTCGGTTCCATAACTAATTCTATATATTACCACAAAATCGGGCATAATTGTGACATTTCTTGACCAATAGCGTGAACGTCTGCCGAGCCGGAGGGGACGCCCCGGGGTCTTTTTCACCGGGGGGCGCACTGGACCTCGAGGTTCTTGCGGCATAAGCTCTGGGGCTGGCGCCCGCTTCCGTGGGGGAGAGACATGCTGACGCAAGGTCAGATCGAAGCCTTCCGCCGAGACGGTTTCGTCGTCGCGGAGGGCGCGGTGACCGAGGACGAACTGGCAGCGATGAGGAGCGAGCTGGCGGCGTGGATCGACGAGAGCCGCCGCCACCGGGAGCCTTTTGGGCCGCCGACTCAGGACGGGCGCCCCCGCTTCGACATGGGCGCCGAGCACAGCGCGCGACACCCTGCGCTTCGCCGTGTCAACAATCCTTCAGATATCTCCCCCGCCTACGCGGCGGTCATGGGGGGCGCGGCGCTGGTCGACATGGTGTGCGATCTGATCGGCCCCGACGTCAAGTTCCACCACTGCAAGATCAACCTGAAGCTGCCCAACAGCGAAACCGAGGTCGGCTACCACCAGGACTTCGCCTACACGCCGCACACCAACGACGACGTCGTGACCGCGCTCGTCATGCTGGACGACATGACGGAGGAGAACGGCTGCCTCAAAGGCGTGCCGGGCTCTCATCGCGGGCCGCTCTACAGCCTGTTCGACGGTGAACGCTTCACCGGGGCCGTAGCGCCCGCGGTCGCGCGAGACCTGAAGGCTCGAGAGGTCCCAATCACCGGCAAGGCGGGCAGCGTCTGCCTGATGCACACCCGCCTGGCGCACGGTTCCGGCGCCAATCGCTCCCGCTCGCCGCGCGGCCTCTACATCTGCGTCTACACGGCGGCCGACGCCTTCCCTCTGGCGGCCAACCCCATGCCCAATCCCAGCGAGGGCCGCGTCGTACGCGGCACGGCCTCCCGCGCGGCCCGGTTGATGGAAGCCATGGTCGAGCTACCGAAGCAGCCGAAGACCGCCTCGTTCTTCGCTGTCCAAGGGCAGCAATCGGCCGGCTCGGCGACTTAGTCAACGATGAGAAAACTGTTCGACAAGCTCATGGACGCCTGGGGCGAGCTCGGCCTCTGGAACCAGTTCGGCCTCGCCTTCGTCGGCGCGGTCATCGTGATCGCGCTCGCCTTGGTCTTGCTGTGACCCCCTAGAGCGGATTCACATGTTTTTGTCGGAACCGCGAAGCGTTTCCGTCAAAACATGATCCGCTCTAGGGGCGCGCCGAGCGGCGGTGGGATTGCGCCGGCCCGCCGTTCTCCTCCGCATTCTCGCGCGCCCGGTCCTGCCCGCCAAGACTGGGCCTCGATGAAGATCGGCCGGACCTCGGGAACCTCGTTCTTGACCTGACGTTCCATGGCCGAGATGGCGGCGCTGAGGTGTTCGCGGAATTGCCCAAGAGGGCCGCAACCACCACCTTAACGGAACCCCCGGAAGCCATGGCGCCCCTTCCCTGTCGCGCGGCGCCAGGATGGTGGCTCCGCGGTGCCAGGCAAGAGAGCCATGGGGAGCGGCGTGGTGTTTCATGCCGGCCGGGAAATCGGTTAGAAGATCCGCGACGTAGACTGTCCGGAAGGGAGGCGGCTTTGGCGAAACGGGCTCTCCGTTGGATCGGCGTGGTGAGCGGCGTGCTGGTCATCGCCCTGGTGCTCGCGGGCGCCGCCGGCTTCGCTTGGCTGCGCGGCTCCTTGCCGGACATGGACGGCGAGCGCCTGCTGGCAGGGCTGGAGGCGCCCGCCGAAGTGCTGCGCGACGCCGACGGGATCGTCACCATCCGGGCCGCCGGCGAGTCGGACGCGGCGCGCGCCCTCGGCTACGTCCACGCCCAAGACCGCCTGTTCCAAATGGACATGACGCGGCGCACCGCCGCCGGGCGGCTGTCGGAGGTCCTTGGCGAACAGACCCTAGGTTTCGACAAGCTAATGCGCGGTCTCGGTCTCTATCGGCTGGCCGAAGCCAACCTCGAAATTCTCTCGGCCCCTGCCCGGTCGATACTGGAGGCCTACACCGAGGGCGTGAACGCCTACCTGGCGCGGCCTGACCTTCGCCTGCCGCCGGAGTTCCAGGCTCTCCGCTACCGGCCCGAGCCCTGGCGGCCAGCCGACAGCCTGGCCTGGGGCCGGCTCATGGCACTGCAGCTCTCCGGCAACTGGCGCCACGAGCTGCGCCGGCTCGAATTGGCCGAGCGCCTGGCGCCGGAACAGATCGCCTTCCTCTGGCCCGCCTACCCCGAGGACGGTCCGGTCACCCTGGCCAGCCGGGCAACCGAGCGGAAGCGCGCCGCGGCGCCCTCGCCGACCGATCCGGCGGTGCGCCTGGCGCGCCCCGCCGGCGCCAAGGGCCCGATCGATCCCGCGTCCGTCATTCCCTGGTCCTGGGCGCCCAAGAGCGCATCGAACGTCTGGATCCTCGCGGGCGACCAGACGGCGAGCGGCAAGCCGATCCTCGCGAACGACCCCCATCTCGGCCTCAACGCGCCAGGACAGTGGTACCTCGCGCGGATCGAGACCCCGACACTCACTCTGAGCGGCGTCACGGCTCCCGGCATCCCCTTCATGGCGCTGGGCCACAACGGCCATGTCGCCTGGGGCTTCACCACGACCCATGCCGACACCCAGGACCTCTTCCTGGAACGCGAGAGCCGCGGCAAGCCCGGGCACTACGACACGCCGGACGGCCCCAGGCCGTTCGAAACCCGGGAGGAGGTCATCGAGGTGCGGGACGCGGCATCCCAGGTCCTGACCCTGCGCTCGACCCGCCACGGGCCGGTGTTCTCCGACCTCCGGCCGGAATTGGCCAAGGCCCTGCCCGAGGGCCATGTCCTGGCTCTCTCCTGGTCGGCGCTGCGGGAGGACGACCGGACCGGCGATGCGCTCTTCAACCTGAACCGCGCGCGCAACTGGTCGGACTTCGAGGCCGCCATGGCGCTGTGGCACAGCCCGGTCCAGAACGTGGCCTACGCCGACACCGCGGGCGAGATCGGCCTCATCGTCGCCGGGCGCCTCCCGCGGCGCGCCTCGGGGGACGGGCGAAGCGTCGTTCCCGGCTGGAGCGGCGCCTACGACTGGCTGGGACAGATCCCCTTCGCCGAGATGCCGCAAGAGCGCAATCCCGGGTCGGGGCGCCTGGTCAACGCCAACAACCGGGTCGCCGGCCCCGGCTTCCCTCACCTGATCGCCGCGGACTGGCCCGACCCGCACCGGGCCGTGCGGATCGAAGGAGCGCTGGACGGAGATGCCGAGGCCACCGTGGCCAGCTCGGAAATCCTTCAGCTGGACGTGCTGTCCGGGGGGGCGGCCCGGCTCTTGCCGCTGATGCTGGAAGCCCTGGATCGCGCCGAGCCGGGCGGAGACCAGGCCCGACGGGCTTCCGGGCTGTTGTCGAACTGGGACCAAAGGATGGACCGAAGCCGCCCGGAGCCCCTGCTCTTCGCGGCCTGGGTGAACGCGACAGCCCAGCGCCTGCTGGATGACGAGTTGGGTGAAGACCTCTCGCGGCATTGGCGCAACGACCTCGACGTCCTGGCCGAGATCCTGCTGCAGGGCGAGGAGTGGTGCGACGTCACCGCGACCGAGGCGGTCGAGACCTGTCCAGGACAGCTCACGGCCGCGCTCGACGACGCCCTTGCCGAGCTCTCGGCCCGGTTCGGCGGCGACGTCGACGACTGGCGCTGGGGCGAGGCGCATATCGCCCGATTCCACCATCCCCTGCTGCGGTACGTACCACTGGCCGAGCGCATTTTCGGTTTTCCGGTTGAGACCGACGGCGGGTCCTACACGGTCAACCGGGGCGGCGCCCGTTTCGACACCGTGCCCGAGCGACGCTTCGAGCACGTCCACGGGCCCGGCTTTCGCGCCGTCTACGACCTTGCGGACCTGGACAACTCCCGCTTCATGATCGCCACCGGCCAGTCGGGCAACCCCCTGTCGGCGCTCTACGGCAGCCTGGCGGAGCGCTGGCGCGACGGCGCCTACGTAAAATTGGTCGGACCTGAGAAAGCACCGGAGCATAGGCTGGTCCTCAATCCGGAATGAAGTTCCGAACCGAGGCTTCGGCCGGGGGGCCAGAGTGACGGTCACGCTCGACGACATCCGCGCGGCGGCCAAGGAGATCGAAGGCGAGGTGATTCGCACGCCGCTGGTCCCCGCACCGCGCCTGTCCGGGGAACTGGGCTGCGAACTCTACCTAAAACTGGAGAACTTCCAGTTCACCGGCTCCTTCAAGGACCGCGGCGCGCTGGTCAAGCTGAAGAGCCTGACGCCCGAGCAGGCCGGGCGCGGCGTGATCGCCATGTCGGCCGGCAACCACGCCCAGGGCGTCGCGCACCACGCCCGGCGCCTGGGCATCCCGGCCACCATCGTGATGCCGGAGTTCGCGCCCTTCAGCAAGGTCGAGCGCACCCGGAGCTTCGGCGCCCGCGTGGTGCTGACCGGCGACACGCTGGACGCCTCGGCCGTCGCGGCCAGGGAGATCGCCGAGCGCGACGGCCTGACCTTCGTCCACCCCTACGACGACGAGAAGATCATCGCCGGCCAGGGCACGATCGGCCTGGAGATGCTGGCCGACCAGCCGGACCTGGACGAGATCGTCGTGCCGATCGGCGGCGGCGGCATCATCTCCGGCGTGGCGACCGCGGCCAAGGCGCTGAACGACCGTATCGCGATCTGCGGCGTCGAGGTCGAGCTCTTTCCCTCCATGTACCAGGCGCTGCACAAGATGAAGCCGACCTCCGGCGGCACCACCCTGGCCGACGGCATCGCGGTCAAGAACCCGGGCGAGATCACCCGCGGAATCATCGAGCGCCTGGTCGGCGATATCGTGCTGGTCGACGAAGGCGACATCGAGGCCGCGGTCATGAAGCTCTGCGAGCAGCAGAAGGTCGTGGCCGAGGGCGCAGGCGCCGCCGGCGTGGCCGCCATCCTGTCCCGGCCTGAGCATTTCAAGGGCAAGAAGGTCGGCGCGGTGATCTGCGGCGGCAACATCGACGTCCGCCTGCTCTCGGCGGTGCTGTCCCGGGGCATGGTGCGCGACGGGCGCCTGGTGCGGGTGCGGGTCGGCATCGTCGATCAGCCGGGCGTACTGGCCGAGCTGGCCCACCTGGTCGGCGACTGCGGCGGCAACATCATCGAGGTCTTCCACCAGCGACTGTTCCACAACGTGCCGGCGAAGCAGGCCGAGATCGACCTGATCGTCGAGACCCGCAACGCCGACCACGTTCACGAGATCGTCCAGAGCCTCAAGGCCGGCGGCTTTCGCACCCGGGTCCTCTCCGCGCGCTCCGACGACCCCGATGGCTAGCTGCCTGCAGAACCAGGGGCCTTAGCAGCGTATTGACCGGCCCGGGCCGAACGGCGCGGGGCGAGGCTTGCGGAAGCCGCCGGGCGCCCGATACTTTGAGATCCGCGCCAGACCGCAAACTGTCAGGAAGACCGCCCAATGAACGTCTTCGCCAACGTCCTTGAGCTGATCGGCGATACGCCGATGGTCGAGGTCTCCGCTCTCGACACCGGCGTCTGCCGCCTGTTCCTCAAGCTGGAGAGCCAGAACCCCGGCGGCTCGATCAAGGACAGGATCGGCAAGTCCATGATCGAGGCGGCCGAGCGCGACGGCCAGCTGAAGCCGGGCGGTGCGATCATCGAGGCGACCGCCGGCAACACGGGACTTGGCCTGGCGCTGGTCGCAGCCCAGAAGGGCTACAAGCTGACCATCGTCGTCCCCGACAAGATGGCCCAGGAGAAGATCTTCCACCTGAAGGCGCTTGGCGCCGAGGTCCGCCTGACCCGTTCCGACGTCGGCAAGGGCCACCCCGACTACTACCAGGACATGGCCGAGCGCATCGCGGCCGAGACCGGCGCCTTCTACGTCAACCAGTTCGGCAACGAAGCCAACCCGCTGGCTCATGAAACGACCACCGGCCCGGAGATCCTCGAACAGATGGGCGGCGACCTCGACGCCATGGTCTGCGGCGTCGGCTCGGGCGGGACGATCACCGGCCTGGGTCGCTACTTCGCCGAGCATTCGCCCAAGACCGAGATGGTCCTGGCCGATCCCGTCGGCTCGATCCTGGCGGAGTACATCGAGACCGGCCGGGTCACCAACGAGGTCGGCTCCTGGATGGTCGAGGGCATCGGCGAGGACTTCATCCCGCCGATCGCGGACCTGGCGCTGGTCAAGAAGGCCTACACCGTGAGCGACGCCGAGGCCTTCGCCGTGGCGCGCGAGCTGCTCGCCAAGGAAGGCATCCTGGCCGGCTCCTCCTCGGGCACCCTGATCGGGGCGGCGCTGCGCTACTGCCGCGAACAAACCCAGCCAAAGCGGGTCGTGACCTTCGTCTGCGACAGCGGCAACAAGTACCTGTCCAAGATGTTCAACGACTACTGGATGCTCGACCAGGGCTTCATCGAGCGCGAGCACCGCGGCGATCTGAGCGACCTGATCAGCCGGCGGCACGAGGAGCGGGCGACGGTCACCCTCGGTCCGCAGGACACCCTGCTGACGGCACTGGGGCGCATGAAGCTCTACGACATCTCCCAGCTGCCGGTCATGGGCGGGGACGGCGCGGTCGTCGGTATCATCGACGAGGAGGACATCCTGCTGGCGGTGTTCCGCGACGACACCCACTTCCGCGACCCGGTCGAGAGCGCCATGTCGGCCCGTCTCGAGACGCTCCAGGCCGACCAGCCGCTCGACGCCCTGCTGCCGGTCTTCGCCAAGGGCCACGTCGCGATCCTTCTGGAAGGCGAGCGCTTCCTCGGCTTGGTGACCCGGATCGACCTCTTGAACCACCTGCGCCGGCGCATGAAGTAGGCCGGCTTCGCCAAGTCAGTTCGACGACTCTTGCTGGGAACTGCGCTTGCGTCTCTGAGCCTGCCAGATCTTTAGGTAAAACAGGCTGAAACCTGCCATTAGAAGGGTCAGGGAAATGGTCAGGAGAAGACCTGGCCAGTCGGTCTCCTCTTGCATGAGCTCCGTCCAAAGGATGACTGCCATGAGGGCGGTCATGAACGGACCGGCAACGATGCCAAGTTTTGGCACCCAGGGCGCCATCCGCTCGGCAGCGATGTTGGCCCAGTCGAATCCCAGCGCCATGGAGTCCGGCGCTGTCGGAGCGCGTCGAAGGCTGTCCCAATAGGTTTGTTTCCTGTGAGAGCGGTACAAGAGCCATGCAGGGACAAGAAGCAACAACAAGACAATGCCGATGAGATCGTAGCGGTCAGACCTGTAGAGAACGCCGATTGTCGAAGCCAGTCCGGCCGTGGGCCAAACTATCCAAGTCTTGATCTTGCGCCCTTCGAAGACCTTCTGTGCGAGATCAGCCTCCAAGATCACGGTTCTTGCGAAAAAGTGATCACGATAGAGATATCTTCCGTCTTCCAGGCGGCGGAACGCCTTAGACTGGGATAGTTCGTCCACCATGGGATGGCTCACGGCTGGGTTCAGGGCCGCCCGGGCCTAGGTCTCTCATCGAACGCGGCAGATCAGCCGTCCCGATGGGCAGCAATCCTTGCACGGCAAGCCCCAATGGCAGGTTAAGGGCGTCGCTCGGGGATCGACCCGATGAGCCGAGGCTTCTCCTGCCGGCCGCGCCACAAAGGGATTGACACCCGCCGTCTGGATACAGAAGGGTCGCGTTAAATCTCACGCAGCTGCGTTTAGGGTCAGATCATATGCCAGACGACGCAAAGCGCCCGAATCGGCTCGGCTTCGCAACCCGCACGATCCACGCGGGGCAGTCGCCGGACCCCTCGACCGGGGCGATCATGCCGCCGATCTACGCGACCTCGACCTACGTCCAGGAGAGCCCCGGCGTTCACAAGGGCTACGAGTACAGCCGGTCGCAGAACCCGACCCGCATGGCCTACGAGCGCTGCATCGCCGACCTGGAGAGCGGCCGGGCCGGCTTCGCCTTCGCTTCGGGCATGGCGGCCATGGGCACGGTGCTCGAGCTGCTCGACGCCGGCAGCCATGTCGTCGCCATGGACGACCTCTACGGCGGCAGCTACCGCATCCTGGAGAACGTGCGCAAGCGCTCGGCGGGGCTGGAAATCACCCTGGTCGACATGACCGACCTCGACGCGCTGGAAGCCGCAATCCGGCCCGAGACGCGCATGATCTGGGTCGAGAGCCCGACCAACCCCCTGCTCAAGCTGGTCGATCTCGAGGCCGTCGCCGCGATCGCCAAGCGCCGGGGCGTGCTGACCGTCTGCGACAACACCTTTGCGACGCCCTGGGTGCAGCGGCCCCTGGAGCTGGGCATCGACCTCGTCATGCACTCGGCAACCAAGTACCTGAACGGCCACTCCGACATGGTCGGCGGCGTCGTGGTCAGCGGCGCCGCGCCGGAAATCGAGGAGCGGCTGGCCTACCTGCAGAACGCCGTGGGCGGCATCCAGGGCCCCTTCGACTCCTTTCTCGCCTTGCGCGGACTCAAGACCCTGGCGCTGCGCATGGAACGCCACTGCACCAACGCGGCCGCCGTGGCCGGCTTCCTGGCCGAGCACCCCAAGGTCGAGACGGTCTACTACCCCGGCCTGCCGAGCCACCCGCAGCACGCGCTCGCCCAACGTCAGATGCGCGGCGCCGGCGGCATGGTGACCGCGGTCCTCGGGGGCGGGCTGGCCGAGGCCAGGCGGTTCCTCGAGCGGGTCGAGATCTTCGCCCTGGCGGAGAGCCTGGGGGGCGTCGAGAGCCTGATCGAGCATCCGGCGATCATGACCCACGCCTCGATCCCCGCCGAGATGCGCGCCGAGCTCGGCATCAGCGACGGCCTGGTCCGGCTGTCGGTCGGCGTGGAGGACACGGAGGACCTGGTGGCGGACCTGGCCCAGGCCCTGGCCTGAGCCGCCGGAATACTACGGATTTAAGACTAACTTATTTCAACTAAACCGTTTATTTACCAGACTGAGCGAGGTTTTCCGGAGACCCGCGAACTCTCCTGGGAAAGCCTCATGTTCCTTCTGATCGGCTCGCTCGTTGTGATCGGCTGTACCTTCGGCGGCTATGTCGCGATGGGCGGCAAGCTGGGCGTCCTGTGGCAGCCCTTCGAGGTCGTCATCATCTGCGGCGCGGCTTTCGGTGCCTTCCTGATCGCCAATACGAGCCCGGTGCTGAAGGGGGCTCTGCGGGCGCTGGGCGCCAGCTTCAAGGGCCCGGCCTACAAGAAGGAGAGCTACGTCGAGCTGCTCAGCGTGCTCTATCAGGTCTTCAAGCTGGCCAAGACCAAGGGCAACCTAGCCCTGGAGCCGCATATCGAGAACCCGGAAAACAGCGCGATCTTCAACGATTTCCCGACCTTCGCCAACAACCATCACGCGGTCGAATTCCTCTGCGACTACCTGCGCATGATGACCCTCGGCGCCGACAATCCGCACGAGATGGAAGCCTTGATGGACGAGGAGCTGGAGACCCACCACCACGAGCACCACCAGCTGGCAGGCGCGATCCAGACCGTGGCCGACGGCCTGCCGGCGCTGGGCATCGTCGCGGCGGTCCTCGGCGTGATCAAGACCATGGGGTCGATCAGCGAGCCGCCTGAAGTCCTCGGCAAGCTGATCGGCGGCGCCCTGGTCGGCACCTTCCTCGGCGTCTGGATCGCCTACGGCTTCGTCGGTCCCATCGCCTCCAAGGCCACCGCCACCTTCGACGCCGAGGGCAAGTACTTCCAGTGCATCAAGGCCGGCCTGCTGGCCCATATGGCCGGATCGGCACCGGCCGTCTCGGTCGAGTTCGCGCGCAAGGCCCTGCTGTCGAGCGACCGGCCGACCTTCGCGGAGGTCGAGGACGCCTGCGCCGCTCTGCCGCCCGTCAACTGACGCCAGCCTGAAGGAACCGGGTCATGGCTGAGGAAGGCGGCAACAACATCATCATCGTCAAGAAGGTCAAGAAGGCGGCGCACAGCCATCACGGCGGCGCCTGGAAGGTCGCCTATGCCGACTTCGTGACCGCCATGATGGCCTTCTTCCTGCTGCTCTGGCTGCTCAACGCCACCACGGACGAGCAGAAGAAGGGCATCGCGGACTACTTCTCGCCGGCCAGCCTGTCACGGCGCACCAGCGGCGCCGGCGGCGTCATGGGCGGCACGGTGATCGCCGAGGAAGGCGCGCTGACCGACCAGACGGCGGCCCTCAACATCGCCAAGAACGTCCCCAGCAGCGAGCAGGCGAGCACGGACTTCGGGCCGAACGACGGCCGATCGATCGAGGACCTGAGCCGCGAGGAGCTCGACGAGCTCATGGCGAGGCGCGAGCAGGAACAGTTCGACGAGGCCGCGCGGACCCTGCGCCAGGCGATCGAGGCGGTGCCGGACCTCAAGGAGCTGGCGCAGAACATCATCATCGATCACACGCCGGAGGGCATGCGCATCCAGATCGTCGATCAGCACGGCAAGTCCATGTTCCCCCTCGGACAGGCCAATATGTTCGACCATACCCGGAAGCTGATGGACCTGGTGGCCGACGCCATCAGCCGCCTGCCGCAGAAGATCGCGATCAAGGGCCACACTGATGCCGCGCCGTTCGTCTCCAACACGGGCTATTCCAACTGGGAGCTCTCGACCGACCGGGCGAATGCGAGCCGTCGGGCCCTGATCGAGGCCGGCATCGACCCCTCGCGGATCGACTCCGTCGCGGGCCGGGCCGCCCAGGAGCTGCTGACGCCGGAAAACCCCTACGACCCGAGGAACCGGCGCATCTCGATCATCCTGCTGCGCGAGATCGAGAAGCCCGGCTGAATACGCCGGACCGCGGCCGGCTTGCCAAGCCGGCAAGGGCGACCCATGTCCTTTTGTGGTATCCATCGCCTCGAGGGCTGATCCATCGTGCCGAAGTTCGAACTGACCCGCTTCGGGGACCGGGACGCGGTCTGGTCCGAGAACCCGCCCGACCCGCTCGACGACCCGGACCTCTACGACGAGATCATGCTGCGCCGGGTGCTCGCCTACGGCATTGACGCGGCGATCCTGATGGTGCTGGTCGCCGCCATGTGGGTTGGGGTGATCCTCTCTCTCGGCCTGCTCTGGCCCGCCAAGCTGATCCTGACCCCGCTGCTGCCGATCCTCTACCACAGCTACTTCGTCGGCGCCTGCGGCGCGACCCTCGGCATGCAGCTGATGGATGTCGAGGTCCGCAGCTGGACCGGCCGCCGGCCGGACTACTTCCAGGCCTTCGTGCTGACCGCGCTGTTCTACGCCACGGTCTTCCCCAGCGGCTTCCTGATCCTGATCGTCTGCCTGCTGAACGACCGCCGCCGCACCCTGCACGACTTCCTCGCCGGCACCGTCTCGGTGCGCTACAGCCATCGGGCCGCCACCAAGGCGGGCCTGGCCTGACCGCGGCGGCCGCGTTGCCGTGACCGGCCTCCGGCCCTTCAGCCTGACGGTCCCCGACGCGACCCTGGCGGGGATCCGCGACCGCGTCGCGGCCTATCCTTGGCACGAGATGCCGGACGACGGCGGCTGGGGCTACGGCACCAACCTCGACGCCTTGAAGCAGCTCTGCCGCTACTGGATCGAGGGCTTCGACTGGCGCGAGCAGGAGGCGGCGATCAACCGCTTCTCCCATTTCATTGCGCCGGTCGAGGGCATCGACCTCCATTTCATCCACGAGAAGGGCAGCGGGCCCGCGCCGCTGCCGCTGCTGATCAGCCACGGCTGGCCGGGCTCCGTGGTCGAGTTCCTCGACCTGATCGAGCCTTTGGCGCATCCGGAACGCTTCGGCGGCAGGGCCGAGGACGGCTTCGACGTGGTCGCCCCTTCCCTGCCCGGCTTCGGATTCTCGGGCCGGCCGCCCCGGCCCTACGGTCCCCGGCGGATCGCCGGCCTGTTCGACCGCCTGATGACCAAGGTGCTCGGCTACGATCGCTACCTCGCCCAGGGCGGCGACTGGGGCGGCGCGATCTCCAGCTGGCTCGGCTTCGAGCATGCGCCGGCCTGCCGGGCGATCCATCTGAACATCATGACCATGCACGACCCCAAGGGGCCCCGGACGCCCGAGGAGGAGGCCTGGGCCCGGCGCTTCGAGCGCGAGCAGGAGATGGAGAACGGCTACCGCATCCAGCAGGCCACCAAGCCGCAGACCTTGAGCTACGCCATGATGGACAGCCCCGTCGGCCTTGCCGCCTGGATCGTCGAGAAGTTCCACGGCTGGTCGGACCTGGCGGGCGACGACATCGAGAGTGCGCACGACCGCGACCGGGTTCTGGCCAACATCATGGTCTACATCGTGACCCGGACCTTCAACACGGCGTCCTGGATCTACTACGGGCGGCGCGAGGAAGGCGGGCGCTTCCTGTCCCACGACGGCAGCCGGGTCGAGGTGCCGACCGCCTGCGCCCTCTTCCCGAGGGAGCTCCTGGCCTGGCCGCCGCGGTCCTACGTCGAGCGGCTATACAACGTTCAGCGCTGGACCGTGATGCCGCGCGGCGGCCATTTCGCGGCCCTGGAGGCGCCGGACCTGCTGATCGACGACGTCCGGGCCTTCGCCCGCAGCCTGCGTTAGCGCTCGCCTTGGACCGCCGGCTTTTGGTACCATCGACGCCGTGTTCCGGGGACTTCGATCGATGACAGCGACCCTTTTCCGGCCGGCGCTCCGGCGGGTGCTTCCCGCCGTCTGCCTGGCCCTCGTGGCGGCCGGCGCGGGCGTCCCGGAGGCCCGGGCGCAGGGCACGGCCTTCCGGCTCGCCTGCGAGCCGATCCCGGAGAGCGCCGTCTTTTTCGTCGAGCCCTACAACGACGACGACCTCAACACCGGCATCGTCGAGTCGTTCAGCAAGGAAATGAAGAAGCTGGGCCACAAGATCGGCCCCAAAGACCGCTACGAGATCATGATGGACAGCAAGATCGAGCTGGGCCGGATCGACGGCCCCAGCCGGACTCTCGGTCACGCCAAGACCGGCGAGCTGGGAGTCGAAGTCATGGTCAACCTCTGGTCCAGCAGCAACGACAGCCTGCTGTCCGGCCGCCGCGGCAGGGAGACCCGCGAGTCGACGCTCCTGATCGTGACCGCGACTCTGCGCGACGGCGATAGCGGCCGGCCGCTCTGGCGCGGCGAGGCACGCGGTGTGCTCGGCAATTCGGACCCCCTCAGGCTCGGCCGCAAGCTGATGCCCGGCCTCGCCCAGGTCTTCGGCTGCCCGACCGAGGCAGGCGGGGTCCCGTAGAGCAGATCCGGGTTCGACTGAATCGCCAGAGGCGATCCATCAAACCCGGAGAATCTGGCCTTACAAATTGATACAGCGCGGCCCGCATTGAACTGAGGCCCGCCCACGAGCCGCGGCCTGTTTCCGAACCGCTTCGGTTGGAACAGGCACGACCGCCGCCGCGCGGCAAGATCCCAGCGCTCGTTCAGTGAAAGCCGTACTTCCGTCCGAACATGATCTGCCCTAGTCGACGAGGCTCGCGTCTGCCAGCCGGTAGTAGAGCCCGCTGTCGTCATCCTCCAGTATCGCGAAGCGTCCCTCCAGCAGAACCGGCCGCTGCGTAAAGCGGATCGGGTTTTCGCTCCTAATGTCGACCAGCGTCTTCGCGGTGCCCGGCAGGCAGAACGGACAGGCCGGCGGGCGGGCCGAGAGCAGGAAGCGCGTGTGGGCGTCACCGGACTCGAGGGCGTACATGAAGCCCCTGATGCGCACCACCTCACCTTCGAGGTCCAGAAGCTCCGCCGGGAACTCGATGAGGAAAATCGTCTGCAGGGGGGCCGGCGTCTCAACCCGGACATTCAGGTTCGCGAGGCTGTCCCAGGCGAGCACGCCCTCCGCCTGGAGGGACGGATCCTCGGCATGGAGCGACTGTTCGTGCGCCCCGTAGTACGACAGCAGGCCCTTCTGCGCCGCCGCCGGAGCGGATCCTGCAATCAGTGCGGCAGCGACCAGGACACCGACGAGCGCCGAAAGCCGAATTACCATGATACTCCACTCCGAAAGTCTTGGCGGTGCGGGACCGGCCCAACGCGCCGGTCCCGTGCCGCGGTGGCCTGGGTGCCCGGTTTAGCGGATCGCGACCGGCGCGCCCATCGAGCCGGTCGCGCCCTGGACCGGAGCGGGGCTGTACATGTAGGCGAAGACGTAGACGCCGTCGTTCGCCAGTTCCGACAGCTTCATGTTCTCCTGGTTGACGATGCCGTGACGGGTCTGCAGGTAGGTATGGACGCAGAACACGCAGGCCGGGTCCGGGTTGGGCACCGCATCGACCGGCCAGGTGTCGGCGCCGGTCACGCCGGCCTTGACCTCCTCCGCGACCCAGCGCGCGACCTCCATGCCGATCCCGGGGCAGCCGTTGTTGTAGGTCGCCGCGTCGCCCCAGTGTTTCTCCCAGCCGGTGCGGAAGATGATCGCGTCGCCTTCCTCGAACGCGAAGCCTTCCATGCCCTGCTTCTGCAACGCGGCGTTCACGTCGGCCATGGTGATGACCTCGCCCGCTTGCATCGCCTCGACGCCACGGGCGGACGCGATATCCAAGAGGATGCCGCGCGCCACGATGGGATGCAGCTTCTCCGTCCCCAGCTTGTTCAGACCGTAGGGATTGCCCATCTCGGCGGCGGTGAAGCCGTTGTACCAGCGCATTTCCGTCTTGTCGCCGTCCACGCCGACCTGCACGCCGATATGGCCCAGGCCGTCGAACTGTGTGCCGACCTGTCCCACCTCGGTCGCCAGGAACTCGTCGTTCCACATGATCCGGTTGGCGCCGAAGGTACCGCCGGTCGGCGTACCAGGGATGCGCAACGAGAACTTGCGGGCCCCGAACAAGGGCATATCGGCGTTGTAGGGGTGGCCGAGTTTGTAGACCTTGCCATCCTCGACCTGCGCCATGGCGCGCAGCACGACCTCGGGCTTGGTGTACCAGTTGGTCGATCCAGCTTCGTCACCCTCGCCCCAGAGCGGGTTGGGCCACCACTTGGAGCCCAGCGGCGTGTCCATGGTCTTGCCGTCGACCCAGGGCTTGCCGGCGCAGTCCTTCCAGCTCTCCGGCGAACACTCCGCCAGCGCCGGACTGGACAAGGCCAAGGCACCGGCAAAGGCGATCGCCGTCCCGCTCGCCAGAACCGCCGTTGTTTTGAGGGAACCGACTGGACCTTTTCTCATGACTTCCTCCCAATGATTGAAACGCTTGCGCGACCGCGCGTTCTCAGGCGCCCGTTGTGGGCCGCTTCCTGCCGGAAACAGGCGTCCCGATGCTAGCACCAAAACGCGCTGAAGCAGATAGAGCCTCTACTCGCAAGAGAGCGACCTGTGGTAAGCCGGGGCGAGGACGACGGCGCTTTCCACCGAAACCGCGAGCGGGATGTGGACTTCCGATCAGAAGTATTTCATTAGGGCACCCGATATGCTGGCCATCCGCCCCTCTTCCTTGCGATACTTCAGTTTGGTGACAAGGAGCGGCCCATGACGGAAGCGGCAGCCGGCAGCATCCTGTCCGGATACAACCCCGGCGGGTTCCACTGCGAGATGCTGGGGACGGGCGAGCCTGGCCCGCAAGCCGCCGAGATCTGGCGGCGGCTCGGGCGCCTCGGCCTCGAGGAGTTGCGCGGCCGGGCCAAGGACGCCGAGCTGGAGCTGTTCAACTTCGGCATCACCTTCACGGTCTATTCCCAGAAGGACGCGATCGACCGCATCCTGCCGTTCGACGTGATCCCGAGGGTCATCTCGGCGGAGGATTGGCGCCGGATCGAGAGCGGCGTGATCCAGCGGGTGACAGCGATCAACCACTTCCTGGCGGACATCTACAACGACCAGAAGGTCCTGAAGGACGGCGTCGTGCCCGCGGAGCTGGTCCTGACCAACAAGAACTACCGCCCCGAGATGGCCGGCCTGGACGTGCCCTTCGGCACCTACGTCCACATCAACGGCACCGACCTTGTGCGCGACCACGAAGGACAGTTCCTGGTCCTGGAAGACAACGGCCGCACGCCCTCGGGCGTCAGCTACGTGGTCGAGAACCGGCACCTGATGCAGCGCGCCTTCCCCGACCTGATGGCCGACATCGGGATCCGGCCGGTCTCCAACTACGGGCAGAAGCTGCACGAGGCCCTGGCCGAGATCGCGCCCGGCGGCGTGACCGACCCCCAGGTCGTCCTGCTGTCGCCCGGCACCTACAACTCGGCCTACTTCGAGCACATCTTCCTGGCACGGGAGATGGGCGTGCCCCTGGTCGAGGGCGGCGATCTGGTGGTGCAGGACGACGGAGTCTACATGCGGACCATCGCCGGTCTCGAGCCGGTCCACGTGATCTACCGCCGGATCAACGACGACTTCCTCGACCCCAAGGCCTTCAATCCGGACAGCGTACTGGGCACCCCCGGCCTGTTCGAGGCCTACCGCAAGGGCCAGGTCGCCCTGGCCAACGCCATCGGCACCGGCGTGGCCGACGACAAGGCGGTCTACGCCTACATGCCGCGGATCATCCGCTACTACCTGGACGAGGACCCGATCCTGCCCAACGTGAAGACCCACATCTGCCGCGAGCCCGAGGGCCTCAAGTACACCCTGGCGCATCTCGAGGAGCTCGTGGTCAAGCCGGTCGGCGAGGCCGGCGGCTACGGCATCACGGTCGGGCCGCGGGCCAGCCGGCGCCAGCTCCAGGCCTGCCGGGAACAGCTCGAGGCGGATCCCGCCAACTACATCAGCCAGCCCATGGTCCAGCTCTCGGTCTGCCCGACCCTGGTCGAGGAGGGGATCGAGGCGCGCCACGTCGACCTGCGGCCCTTCGCGGTGACCGGGAAATCCACCTGGGTTCTACCGGGCGGGCTGTCGCGGGTCGCCCTCACCAAGGGGTCGATCGTGGTCAACTCGTCGCAGGGCGGCGGTTCGAAGGACACCTGGGTCCTTGAGTAACCTACTGTCACGCTACGCCGAAGCGGCGTTCTGGATGGCCCGCTACATGGAGCGGGCGGAGAACCTGGCGCGCATCCTGGACGTCAACGAGACCTTCAGCCGGGACAGCCGGGGCGCCCAGAACTGGCAGTCCGTGCTCCAGCTCTACGCCGACGAGACCCGCTACCTCGAGCGCAACGAGGCCGTCACGCCCCAGCAGGTCATCTACTTCTACACGCTCGACCTGGAGAACCCAGGCTCGATCGTCTTCGCGCTGCGCGCGGCCCGGGAGAACGCCCGCACCCTGCGGCCGCTGATCTCGACCGAGATGTGGACCCAGGTCAACATCTTCTACAACCGCCTCAGGGCGCTGAAGCCGGAGGACCTGAGCGAGCCGCGCCTGACCCGCTTCTGCAGCTTCGTCAAGGAGTCCTGCCAGACCCATACCGGGGTCGCCGAGGGCACGCTCTACCGCGACGCCGGCTGGTCGTTCTACCATCTCGGCCAGGCCCTGGAGCGGGCCGACCAGACGACACGGTTGCTGGACGTGAAGTACCACCTGCTGCTGCCGAACTCGACCGACGTGGGTTCGCCCGCCGACGTCAGCCAGTGGAACGCCGTGCTGCGCTCGGCGGCCGGCTACCACGCCTACCGGCGGATCCACCCGAGCGGCCTCAGCCCAGAAACGGTCGCCGGCTTCTTCCTGTTCAATTCGGTCTTTCCCCGCTCGGTCCTGGCCTGCGTGACCAGCATGGACCGCCTGCTGAGCGACCTGCGGTGCGACCACGGACTTTCGGCCGGAAAGACGGCCCAAGAGGTCTTGAGGGAACTCTGCGTGACCCTTATGACGGACAGCGCCGCCGACGTGATCGCGCGGGGCTTGCATCAGTACCTCGACCGAACGCAGCTGAAGCTGATCGAGGTCACCGAAAGCCTGAGGCACGATTTCTTCCGGCCCGAGACCGGCGCCGTGGCCGAGGGCGCAGGACAACCGCAAGCTTGAGAGACCGGGATGACCTCCGGAGCTTACAAGAGGAGCGATCAGAAGGGCTCGGGCCCGTGGCCGAAGCCGCCGCTCCACATGTTCTACGTCCTGATGGAGACCGCCTGCCCCTATCTGCCCGGCCGGCTGGAGCGCAAGGTCATGACCCAGATCCAGGGCGACGACGGGGCGCGCCTCTATAGCCGGCTCTCGCGCGCCGGCTTCCGCCGCAGCCATAACTTCGCCTACCGCCCGGCCTGCAGCGGGTGCAGCGCCTGCGTCCCCGTGCGTGTCGAGGCCGAGGCCTTCCGTCCCACCGCGTCCCTGCGCCGGATCCAGCGGCTCAACGCGGGTCTCTCCTGGCAGGAGCGGCCGCCGACGCCGACCCGCGAGCAGTTCGCTCTGTTCAGCAATTACCTGCGGGCCCGGCACCGGGACGGACAGATGTCGACCATGACCTTCGAGGACTACCGGGCCATGGTCGCCGAGACCCATCTGGAGACCACGGTCACCGAGTTCCGCGAGGCCAACGGCCAGCTGGTCGCCGCCTGCCTGAGCGACTGGCTCGAGGACGGCCCCTCCGCGGTCTACAGCTTCTTCGAGCCGGGACTCGAGCGCCGCAGCCTGGGGACCTACATGGTGCTCTGGCTGATCGAGGCAGCGCGCCGCCGGGGCCTGCCCCACGTCTACCTCGGCTACTGGATCGACGGCTCGAGCAAGATGGACTACAAGACCCGTTTCCAGCCGATTCAAGGACTTGGGCCCGAGGGTTGGGTCCGACTCTCGCCCTGATTTCGCCATCCTCGCGTGCGATCAAGCCGCTGCCCGTGCCCCGCGTCCGGCCATGGCTCGGCTTGCGCGGCGGCAGCAAGCGCCATATTCTCTGCCCCCCGCCGCCGTCTCGCTCCTGACCGGAAGCACCGGCTGACCGCCGAGGACAAGGACAGCCAGCAAGGAGAAGCTGCCACAATGGACTCCCGACCTGCCGGCCGGCAGGACGCGGCCCGCAAACGGCCGCGCCGCCGCGCCTTTCTGAAAAAGGCCGGCGTCACCGCCGCGGCCGCCGCGGCCCTTTCCGGCGCCGGCTTTCCGCGCCCCGCCATCGCCCAGGGGGCGCTGAAGTGGCGCGTGGCCATGACCTGGCCAAAAAACTTCCCCGGCCTCAGCACGGGGGCGACCACGCTGGCGGATTTCATCGCGCGGGCCTCGGGCGGGCGCCTGACCGTTGAGGTCTTCAGCGCCGGCGAGATCGTGCCCGGCTTCGAGATCCTCGACGCGGTCAGCCGGGGCGACCTGGAGATGGGTCACGGCGCCCCCTACTACTGGACCAAGCAGCAGCCCGCCATGCAGTTCCTCGCCTCGCTGCCCTTCGGTCTGACCGCCATGGAGCAGAACGCCTGGCTGCAGGCCGGCGGCGGGCAGGAACTGGCCGAGAAGGCCTACCGGGAGCTGGGCTGCAAGTTCTTCGCCTCGGGCAACACCGGCATGCAGGCCGGCGGCTGGTTCACCCGCGAAGTCCGAAGCATGGAGGACTTCAAGAGCCTCAAGATGCGCATCCCGCGGCTCGGCGGCGAGGTGGTCAAGGCGGCCGGCGGCACGGTGCTGGACCTGCGCGCGGGCGAGATCCCTCCGGCGCTGCATTCCGGCGCGATCGACGCGGCCGAGTGGTTCGGGCCCTACAACGACCTCTCCTTCGGCCTGCACAAGAGCGCCAAGCTCTACTACTACCCCGGCTGGCACGAGCCGGCGACCCTGCTCGACAACTTCATCAACATGGCGGCCTGGGAGTCGCTCGACAGTGAGCTCCAAGCGATCGTAGCCGCGGCCAACGCGGTGACCAACCAGCACGTGCTCAACGAGTTCACGGCGCGCAACGCCGCCGCGCTGCGCACACTGCGCACGGAACACGGCGTCGTCTTGAAGAAGTTTCCCGATCCGGTCCTGAACGGCCTCGGCGGGCTATCCGGCGAGGTCATCAGAGACCTCGCCGCGGCCGACCCGCTCAGCGGGGAGGTCCTGGACTCGATCCTGGACTTTCGCGCCAAGGCGCTCGGCCAGGCGCGGATCGCCGAGCAGGCCTTCTACAACGCCCGCACCCTGCCCTTCAGATTCGTGCGCTGAGCCCGGAGTCCTTGACCACAGTCATCCTTCGACACGGGGCGAAGCCCGGCGCTGCGCGCGGATGAGGGCAAATGCTTGAAACACTTCGCCCTCACCCGCGCGTAGCGCGAGTGCTCCGCACTCTCGTCGAAGGGTGATGGTCCCGACTGAGCACTTTCTCAACAGCCCGCTAGCGGCCGGTTAGCCCCGGCGCGCGACGCCTCGCCAGATCAGCGGCAGCGCTGCCGCGGCCAGCGCCAGCTTCAAGGCGTCGCCGAGTAGGAAGGGCAGCGCGCCGGCGGCGACCGCCGCGCCGACGGCGCTCTCCGCCCCGGTCGCGGTGACGAACTGGGCGCCGGGCCCGGCGTAGAACAGGGCGAGCCAGGCGAGCCCGGGCAGGTAGATCAGCACATTGCCGAGCAGCATGGCGGCGGCGGTGGCGAAGACGGAGCGGTCCCAGCCGCGCTCGGCGAGATAGCCGACCAGCCCGGCCGCCAGGACGAAGCCGACGAGATAGCCGCCCGTCGGTCCCATGAGAACCGCGGCGCCGCCGGCAAACTTGGCGAAGACCGGCAGGCCGAGCGCGCCCTGGGCGAGATAGAGCAGCAGCGTGGCGGACCCGAGCCGCCAGCCGTAGGCCATGCCGATCACCAGGACGGCGAAGGTCTGGCCGGTGATCGGGACCGGCCAGAGTGGCACGGTGATCTGCGAGCAGAGCGCCACGAAGAGGCTGCCGGCGACCGCCAGAATCGCGTTCCGCAGCCAGCCGGCCGTCTCGCCCGCTGGCCAGAGCGCGCCCGCCAAGGTCCCCTTCGTCGTTGCCAGTGAGGTCATGCTTTCCCCCTGAAGCCTTTATTGGGTCTGAATCTCCCGGCAGCCGCGCGCAAGACTCCGCGCTCGACGCCCAAACCCTGAATACGGCAAGCGGCACGGCCTGCCAAGGCTCATCCAGGGCCCAGCGCGGCCTCGGGTTTGCCGGTCGCGGCGGTCCGCGTTCCGACACTGGAGCCAAAGCGACGTCAATTGGAGCGGGCTCGGTGTTCGCTGTTTGACCAAAGGCAGACCAGAGAGGGTGGAGGGGTGCCGAGGAGTTTCAAACCGGGATCAGCGGTGTACCAAGGAACCAACCGACACCATCCATAACGAGCAGAGCTCCAAGCATAAGCATCAGGCTTAAGATGAGCCGCTGGCCCCATCGGTCAAAAAAGCCCCTGATACTGTCTAGAAGGCGCTGGCTGCGCTCACCGAGCACTAGTCTCAAGACCACGATGGCAGCGAGTGGCGCAACGAAAACCATGTTGTAGACGACGAGTGCCATGACTTCCTGCCTGGTCGTCTGATCACTTCTGAGGATGAGGTCGATGGCCGCGAGATAGGGCACAGCACCCGGTAAACCGACAATGGTCATCCCGGCGCCGGCGAGAAAGGCCTGGCTAGCCGTCATCGCAGTGGGAGCGTCTTTCTCGGTCTGTTGTCTGCGGGCTCGGGCAATGCGAAGGCCAAGGACGACAAGGACGAAGCCAATCAGGATCTGAAAGATCAGCTCTTCGGTATTGGGGTCTTGCCAGACCTTGAGGGCGTAGGCGTTGATCGCATCGAACACGCTCTGCAGGCCGAACAGGACCAACAACCCGCAGACCAAGTAGGTCACGAAAATGCCAGCGAGGAGGGCTGTGCTTCGAAACAGAGGGCTCGGACCGCCGAGCAGAATTACCAAGACTACAATGCAAAGAGGAATGATCGAGGTGCTGTCCAGCAAGGCAATCGGCGTTAGCACCAGCACTAGTTCTGCCATCGCTGCCTTCCTCGATTCAGCGCTCCGTCAAAGGGTACAGATCAATTTGTGCAAGCGTTAGCGTTTCCGCCCAAGGGCAGTGAATGGGTACCAGCCGGAGACAGGAACCTCCGCTCTCGGGATTGCGATCCCGCGCACGTCCGTCTATGGGGCCAGAGCGGCCCTATCGAGCCCAGCGGTCGGAATCTCGGGCCAAGGCGGACGTGCCACTGCCGTGGCGGGCACGTCAGGGTGAAATCTTGCTGTCTGTCTTCAGATAACATGCCTAATTCGCCGAACGTTCTTGATGACGGCACCAGATTTGTTCGTCATCCCGTGACCCTTCGACCAAGGGCACACCGGGTCGGAAAAACCGACGGCCTTCCGCGCCTTGACACCCTATTCGGGCGTGTCGAGTATCCCGTGCAGGGAGGCGGCCACGCCCAACCGCAAATGGGATTCTCCAGACCATGACTCACGGCATCGTGTGCGCCGCCCAGCCGGAAGCGGTCGAAGCCGGGGCGCTCATGCTTATGCGCGGCGGCAATGCCGTGGATGCCGCCGTTGCCTGCGCGCTGACCCAGGGCGTCGTCGATCCACTCATGACCGGACTCGGCGGCGTCGGCACCGCCATCGTGCGCGTCCCCGGGCACGGGCTGCTTGAGAACCTCAACTTTCTCGGCGCCGCACCGGCGTCAGCGACCCCGGACATGTGGGCGGACCGGATCGTCGGCGAGACCGGCGACGGGTTCGGCTTCGTGCTCGCCGGGCGCGAGAACGCGCTCGGCCACCAGGCGGTGATGATCCCCGGCAATCTGGCCGGCTATTGGGCCATGCATTCGGCGCACGGGGCCCTGCCCTGGGCCGAGCTCTGCGAGCCCGCGATCGATCAGGCGGAACGGGGATGGATGGTGCGCCCCCACGTCTACGCCTACGCGATCCAGGACGAGGCGGCCCAGGGGCGCGTGCCGAACGCTGAGATTCTGGGCTTCACTGAGACGGGCCGCGCGCTCTATCTCGACCCGGCCGACCGTCCCGGGGTGCCCGGCACCATGAAGCCGCCCGGCACCCGCATCCGCAATCCGGATATCGCGGACACCCTGCGCGCGGTCGCTGCCTCGGGCGCCGACGCGCTCTATCGGGGCGAGCTCGGGAAACGCATCGTCGACGACATGCGCGCCCAGGGTGGCTTGATCACGCTGGAGGACTTGGCCGGCTACCGTGTCATTCACCAGGCCGCGCTCGAGGGAACCTACCGCGGCCACAGGATCGCCACGAACCAGCCCGGCGGCTCCGGCGTGCAGGTGCTGGAAACCCTGAAGATCCTGGAGCAGTTCGACCTCCGCGGCCTGCGCCACGGCGGGCCCGAGCACCTGCGCATCGTCGCCGAGGCCATCGCCTATGCCTACCAGGACAAGCGGGCGCACGTCGGCGACCCGGACCACGTCGACGTTCCCCTCGATCTTCTCATCAGCGCCGAGCGGGCAGCCGCGTATGCGCGCCGTATCGAGGGCGGCGAGCAGGCGACGCTGCAGCGACTGGAATCGCTGGACGAACCGCCGGAAACGTCACAGGTCTGCGCCCTGGACGAGCACGGCAACGCCGTGTCGATGACCCACACGCTGGGCGCGCCCTCCGGCGTGATCGCGCCGGGCACCGGTTTCATCCTCAACGGCTGCATGGGGATCTTCGATCCGCGGCCCGGCCACGCGACCTCGATCGCGCCGGGCAAGTCCTACACCAGCTCGATGTCGCCAAGCATCGTGTTCGATCCCGATGGCGCGCTGCGCATCGTTCTCGGCGCACCCGGCGCGACCTACATCCCCCAGGCCATCGCCCAGGCCATCTCGAACGTGCTTGACTTCGGCATGGCGATGTCGGATGCGGTCATCGCGCCGCGCATCGCGGTGACACGCAGCCGCACCATCGACGTCAGCAATCGGATTCCGCGCTTCGTGACCGACGAGCTCGAGGCGGCGGGCTACGCCATCCAGCGCAGCTACCTGAGCTATGCCTTCGCCGGCGTTCATGGCGTCGAGGTCGCCGGCCAGACCTGGCGGGGCGGCGCCGATCCGGGTCGTGACGGGATGGCGCTCTCCGTCTGAGGCCTTCGGTCCCCACTCTGATTCAGCCGTTAAGAGCAGATTCACGCGATTGAATGGATCGCCCCGGGCGAGTCCATTCAATCACGATCCGCTCTAGCGGCTGAGCGCCGTACCCCCTGTTCGGCGGATGTCCGCCGCCATTTCGAAGCGGTCGGGCGGTGCGAAGCACACGGCGCTGACGCCGCCGAAGTACATGTCCAGCCCTTCGAAGCGGCGGCGCGGTATCTCCAGGTCGTCGACCGGCATACCCGGCTCGTAGGCGACGCAGCGCTCCCCCCCTTGCGGCCACTCGACATGCAGGCGGGGGTGATTGACCGCCTCCTGAAGCGGCATGTCGAGATGTATGAAATTCGTCACCGTCTGCAGGATCGCCGTGGTGATGCGGTCCGCGCCCGGCGATCCGATGGACAGCACGGCGCCGTCGGGGCTGCGGCCGGTGGTCGGCGCCATGTTGGAGGGGATGCGTGTACCGGGTCTGAGCGCGTGGAACCCTCGCTTGTTGAGCTCGACCTCGCCCAGGGTGTTGTTCATCCAGATGCCCGTTCCCGCCGGCATGACACCGGAACCGTAGCCGGCCGAGGCGGTTATGGCGCAGGCCAGCCCATCCCCGTCCACCGCGGAGGTATGCACCGTGGACGGCGAGGCCAGCGCCGAGGGATTCCTGTTCGCAAGGCTCAACAGGCGCTCCACGTCGCGCCCGAGCGCGTCGCTCTTGTCCAAACGGCGCCTGCGATACTGCATCACCCGGGTCTGCACGTCGATCAAACGAGCCGCCATCTGCGCCGTCCAGGCGCTGTGTTCGAAGCCGCGCACCAGCAACAGCATGCCCGCCAAGACGGCGCCCCCGACGCTCGGCGCGGCAGCGGTCGCCAGATGCCAGTCATCCATCGTTACCTCGAGAGCCGGCACGACGTGGGGACGGTAGGCCTCGAGGTCCGCCAGGCCCAAGAGGCCGTCGTTGGCTTCCATGTCGCGGGCGATCGAACGCGCGATATCGCCCCGATAGAAGGCCTCCACGCCTTCCTCCGCGATAGCCGCGAGGCTGTCGCTGAGGCCGTCGATGTGGATCGTGTCCCCGACACGTTTCACCACGCCGTGCTCGTCCTGCAGCGGGCGCAAAGCGGGGGGATTCCAGCCAAATATGCCTGTGTGCGTATGCTCGATGTAGCGTTGGGACGCAGCGGAAAGGGGAAACCCGTCTTTTGCGTGGACGTAGGCGGGTTCCACGAGCGCCTTCCAGGGAATGCTGCCGTAGCGCTGGGCGGCCGAGGCGTAGCCGGCGAGCGCGCCGGGCGTGGCGACCGAGGGGTACCCGACCGTCGTCGGCGTGCCGCCACCGTAGGCCAGCATGACGTCCAACCCGCCGCGGCCGATGCGCTCGACCGGCGCATCCCGGCCCGGCATCTCCGACGTCGCATCGATCATGATCGGAGGCTCGCCCGGCGGCCAGATGACGACAAGTGCGCCGCCCCCGAGCGAGACGACGCCCGGCTCCGTCACCAGCTGAACCAGGCTCGCGGCGATCGCCGCATCGACAGCGTTGCCGCCGCCCCTTGCGATCTCGGCGCCTGCGTCCGCTGCGATCTGCGAACTTGCTGCGATGGCGAGACGGGTCATCTCGTTCCAGCCACAAAACACGTCGTTCTGGAATTCTTGCCGCCACCGGCCGGAGACTGCGGTGATCTAAGTCAAACAACGACGCGCGGGCGACAGGCCGGTTCGGCGGGCAGCCGGGCGGTTCCGACGGGTTGGAGGGCCGGTCTGGAGGCTAGATCGGACTTGCGGGTAAGTGTCTCGATAGGTCCGGATGTAGCCAGATCCGGACGTTCCCCCCGCAAAGGCCAAAGGCTAGTTTGCCCTGCACGCCATAGCGGCAAGCGCCTCAATCCTTCGTCAAGCAAGGGCGGTCTTTCTCCGTACCCATCGGCGGCCGCTCCGGAACCTGTCTGCTTCTCCACTGAAGTCCTCCCCAGGCACAATCGCCGGGCCGGTGCCCTGATTCACAGCGGCAATGAATCGCAGGTTCAGGCATTAATAATAAAAGTCCCCGTCTTACAGTCAGTTTAAAACAATTACTGCATTTTATTTAAGTATTATCAAAATAAACGCTGATTATTTATAATTGGTTAAGTTAATATACATAAAATTCACAAAGCTTTAGTGACGTATACACGTCTTATTTTTACTATGTTTGGGAGGCTGACTATGGGGTGGTCCCTGGATGTCGTGGCTTCGAGAGGCCAACTGAAGGCCCTTTGCCGTCGTTTCCTGGTGGGCGAACGCGGGGCGTCGCTGCCCCTCCTGGCCGTTCTGACCATACCGATCGTTGGCATCATCGGCCTCACGATCGACTCGGGGCGCGGCTACCTGGTCAAGGCCCGGATGGGCGACGCCCTCGACGCCGCTATGCTCGCCGCCGCCCACGTCAAGGACGAAACCAAGATCGACGACGAGATCCGCAAGTATTTCGACGCCAACTTCCCGCCCGGCTACATGGGCGCCACCGTGACCCTGACCGCGGCCGACGTCGACCAAGTCGCCGGTACGATCGACGTCAGCGCGTCCGCCAACATGGGCACCACCTTCATGCGCCTTTTCGGCAAGGAGTCCGTGCAGGTCGGCACGGGCACCCAGGTCACCCGCGAGACCGTCAGCATGGACGTGGTCCTGTCCATGGACATGTCGGGCTCGATGAGCAACTCCGACGGCTCGGGCAGCACGCGCATCATCGCCGCGCGGACCGCGGCGCTCACCCTGGTTGACGTGCTCTATGGCAACAAGACGGGCTCGGACCTGCTGACCATCGGCCTGGTGCCCTGGAACGGCGCGGTCAACATCTGGCAGGACGGCACCAGCTTCACCGGCACTTCGCCTTCCACGGTGTCAAGCTTCACCAACCCCTGGGAGGACGAGTCCCAGACCACGCTCTACTATCCGAACAACACGCCAGTTCCCCTGCTGAACAACCCGGACAACACTTGGAACGGCTGCGTCTTCGCGCGCTACCGGAGCGGCTTTGACGAGGACGACGGCGACGGCACGGTCGGCGTCGCCGACCACCTGCTCGGGCCGCTCACCACGACTGACGGCACCGACTGGCTGGGCTGGCAGGCCAACTGGGTAGACCCTGCCGACCCCGGGGAAGAGTGCGATGACGGCTGTCCCGAATACACGGATTGCCTCACCCACGGCATCACGCGCCTGACCGACCAGCGGACGGCGATCGAGAACGCGATCAACGCCCTGACCAGCCCACGAGGCGTCACCAACATCGCCCAGGGCCTGGCCTGGGCCTGGCGCGTGGTCTCGCCGGGCGAGCCCTTCGCCGACGCCGATCCCTTCCCCACGGGCCTCCACGAGCGCGCCATCGTCCTGCTGACCGACGGCGAGCAGTACGGCGGCACCAATGACGGCTACGACGCCGCCTTCGGCACCGGCGCCGCCGCCGGCGCCAACGGCATGAACGACCGCCTGCTGGCGGTCGCCGAGAGCATCAAGGACAGCGGCATCAAGATCTACGTGATCCAGTTCTACTTCAGCAACGGGCCGCTGCAGACCCTCCTGAAGCAGGTCGCCTCCAAGCCCAAGGCGCCCTACTACCACTTCGCGCCCGACGGCGACGCCTTGAACGAGGCGTTCGAGGAGATCGCCGACGACCTCTCGGCCTTGAGGATTTCGCGATGATGGCCGCTTCCCGCCGGATCGTCTCATAGCGGTCTAAGGTCGGGTGTGGGTCATCTCCGCTCTTGGGGCTGCGATCCCGCTCACGTCCGGTTATAGGGCCAGAGCGGCCCTCTCGAGCCTAGAGGTCCTGAGCTCGGGCCAAAGCGGACATGCCGCCGCCGTTGCGGGCACGGCAAGGTTTAGCCACTAGGCGACATCTGGGAACTTGCTCCACGCATAGATTTTTCCAGGGCAGTTGGTTAATCTCAGCGCCGAGGGAGGATCGGCAATGGAGCGCCGCCTCGCGGCCATACTCGCTGCAGACGTGGTGGGTTACTCGCGCCTCATGGGCGAGGACGAGGCAGGCACCCTGGAGACACTCAAAGCGCTGCGCAAGGGTTTGGTGGCGCCGGAGATCGCCAAGGGTAAGGGCCGCATTGTCAAACTATTGGGTGACGGCCTGCTCGCCGAGTTCGGCAGCGTCGTGAAAGCCGTCGAATGCGCCGTTGCGATCCAGACCGGCATGCTGGAACGCAACAAGGCGATACCACTGGAACGCCAGGTCGCACTGCGAATTGGCATCAACCTTGGTGATGTCATCGTCGAGGGCAGCGATATCTACGGCGATGGAGTGAATGTGGCAGCGCGCCTGGAAGGGCTGGCCGAGCCGTGCGGTATCTGCATTTCCGATGCCGTTCGGACAGCTGTCGGAAAGAAGCTCAACCTAAACTTAGAAGATATGGGTCAGCAGCAGGTCAAGAACATCGAAGAGTCAGTAAGAGCCTATAAGGTAACGCTGGGCTCAGAAGACGAGTCAAAAGTAACAGCGGCAAAGACTCCCACACATGAACTCCCAGACAAGCCCTCAATCGCTGTGCTGCCATTTATGAATTTGGCTGGCGATGCTGACGACAATTACTTCGTGGAAGGAATCACCGAAGAGATTATGACTGGCCTCGGCCGATTTCGTGAGATTGTTGTGGCCGCTAAAGGATCGTCCTTCCTTGTTGGCAGTCAATCGTTGGAGATAAGCGAGGCGGCGAAGAAGCTCGGCGTCCAGTACATCCTAGAGGGAAGTGTGCGCAGGGGCGGCGATAGAGTGCGGATCACAGCTAACCTCGTTGAGGGATGGACGGGTCATCAACTCTGGTCCGAGCGCTACGACCGCGTCCTTGACGACATTTTTGAAGTACAGGACGACGTCGCGCAGAGAATCGTAGTGACGCTGGCGGGAAGCATCGAGCGGGCTGACCAAGCGCGGTCACTAGGCAAAGCGACGTCAAATCTGTCTGCATACGAATGTGTCTTGCGTGGTCGACACTTCTATGGCGAGTGGGGGAAAGGCCACAACGACGAAGAAATCCTCCAAGCTCGTAAGATGTTCGAGAGGGCCATCGAGATAGACGAGAGATGTGCGTCAGCTTACGCCGGGCTTGCCGCCACCTACTTAACGGAATTTGAACGAGCGTGGTCGGATACGCCGAAAGTGGCCGGCGAACAAAGTCTAGCGTTTGCCTGCAAGGCGGTGGAACTTGACGATAAAGATAGCTATGCGCATCTGATACTAGCGGCCGCCCAGTGGAAGGTAAATCGGGACTGGGAGCGCTCCCGGTCCCAGCTTGCGGCAGCGATTGAGCGGAATCCTAATTACTACTGGAACTATTGTTTCGGCAGCTGGTTTTGCGCCTGCGCGGGAGATTTGGAGTTGAGCCTTGACCACGGTCATGAGGCTATCCGTCGCAATCCGCTCCTGCCGGACAGCTGTCTCGTAACACTCGGCTTCACAGAATACCTAGCTGGACGGTACGAACACGCCATCGAGAATTTCACTCGGATGACCAACATGGGTGAGGATGCTTGCGCTGGCCTGGCCGCGTCCTATGCCCAACTCGGGCGGCAGGAGGAGGCATCGGCGGCAGCGGCGGAATTTTGGGACCTCAGCAAGAGAGGCCGGATGAATGCGGCAGACTGGGCTTCTTTTTTGGCAACCTATATGCCGTTCAAAGATCAAGAACCAGTTGACCATCTAAGCGAAGGCCTTGGCAAAGCTGGTTTGGTCGCTGATGACATATCAACCGCAGAGCCGTGACCCACCGGTCCTACTCGAAGCCTCAGAGCCATAAATGCAACGAACAGCACCTTGGTGTTCGTAAGCGGGCGGTACACCCGCAACAAGCGATGGCCCCAAAAGCGTCGGGCACGGATCTAGCCCAGCGATTTTAACCTGGCGGAAGCGGAGATTCGCAGAGGGGGATCATCGACCCCGAGTTCGTGTCGACGAGTAGGGGCAGTCAATGTCCGAGTAGGGTCATTCTCTCCCGTCCGCAGCGGCCGACATTTAGTTCCGGAAGCAGGGGCACAGCGGAAGCCGTCAAAAAAACGCGGCCATCCATCACCGGCATTGCCGCGAGACGACGCTCGTCTCGCCGCGCGCGAAGCCGGCCGAGCACAAAGGGATTGCCCTCGGGAGCCCGAGGTCCCGACCAGAGCAGATCGCGATTGAAGGGATTGCCTCAGGCGATCGCTTCGAGCACGCGGTCCGGCGTGAAGGGCATGTGGCGCAGTCGGCGGCCGGTCAGGGCGTAGAAGGCGTTGGCGATCGCCGGCGCGACGACGGGGGTGCTGACCTCGCCGATGCTGGTCGGCGGCGCGTCGACCTTCGCGAAATCGACCTCGATCTCCGGCGTCTCGTCGATGCGCAAGATCTCGTAGTCGAAGAAGTTGCTCTGCTCGACCTCGCCGTCCGCGATCGTGATTCGCTCCTTCAGGGCGCTGCTCACGCCATGCACGACGCCACCTTCGACCTGGGCCAAGGCGTTGTCCGGCGAGACGATCAGCCCCGCGTCCACGGTCGTCCAGAAGCGCTTCACGGCGATGCCGCCGTTCTCGCGGTCGAGGCTGATCTCGGCGACGCCGGCGGCCATGGAGTCGCCGTAGCCGGCGAAGGCCAGCCCGAGCGCCGTGTCCGACCTGGGCTGTCCCCACCCGGACATCTCGAGCACCCGTTCGATCAGCCAGCGGCCGCGCGGGTTGTGCTCGAGCAGGGCCATGCGGAAGGCCACCGGGTCGGCGCCCGCCTCCTCCGCGAGCTCGTCCATGAAGGCCTCGGCGGCGAAGCTGGTGTAGGCCGCGCCGATCCCGCGCCAGGGGGCCAGGCGGGCGCGCCGCTCGGTGATCAGATGCTCCGCCCGCATGGCGCCGAGGTCGTAGAACTTATTCTCCGCGCCGCGCATGGTGATGATGTCCTGCGGCTCGACCTGGCCCCAACGGACCGGGTTGAAGTAGGCGATCACCGAGGGCGCGGCCACGCGGTGCCGCCAGCCCGACAGAGCGCCCTCGGCGGTGAGCCCGGCGACCATCTTCTGGGCTGCCGCCGGCCGGAACGCGCCGAACTTGACGTCGTCCTCCCGGGTCCACAGCACCTTGACGGGCCGCCCGACCGCCTTGGACGCCAAGAGCGCGTCGCGCAAGTAGGGCTGCATCAGCTCCGTGCGGCGGCCGAAGCTGCCGCCCATAGGCATCATGTGCAGCGTGACCTGGTCGGCGGAGATGCCCAGCGTCTCGGTCACGGTGCGGAGAGACCAGCTCTGGGTCTGGCTCGCGATCCAGACCTCGGCGCGACCTCCGCCCTCGGTCACCGCGGCGACCGCGCCCATGGGCTCGAACTGGGCGTGATAGGCGTAGTCGGACAGGTAGGTGTGCTCGACCGTACGGGACGCCGCGTCGAGGGCGGCCTTGACGTCGCCCGTCTCGCGCCACACGGCGCCGTCCTTGGCGAGGTCGCCGGCCGTCGCCGCATAGTCGGCGAGATCCCGGTCGCTGTTGAAGGCGCGGGCCGGCGCGCTCTCGCTCCACTCGATCGACAGGGCGGACTTGCCGAACAGCGCCGCCTCCTGAGTCTCCGCGACGACGGCGACGCCGTCCGGCAGCGTCACGGTGCGCAGGACCCGCGGAACGGCCAGGGCGCCGCCGTCGTCGATCGACAGCGGCGTCTCGCCCTCGACCGGCGCGCGGACGACCGTGGCGTAGAGCATGTCCGGCACGCGAACGTCCGCGCCGTAGTCAAAGGCGCCACGGCTCTTCGCGGGAATGTCGAGGCGCGGCAGGTCGGCGCCGATCAGGCGGAACTCCGACGGCGCCTTCAGGACAGCCTCGGAGGCCTCCGGGATCGGCACCGCGGCCATCTCGGGCAGGGCCGCGATCTCGCCGTAGCTGAGTCGCCGCCCGGTCTCCGGATCGACCACGGCGCTGGGCTCGGTCCGCAGCCGCGCTTCCGGCGCCGACCAATGCGCGGCGGCCGCCCGGATCAGGGTCAGGCGGGCCTGAGCGCCGGCCAGGCGCAGCGGCATGTAGTAGCCCTGCACGGCGCTGCTGCCGGCCGTGTAGAGCACCATGCCGAACTTGGGGTTGCCGTAACGGCGATCGTCGACGTTGAGCTGCTCGACCCGGACCTGCGCCCAATCGGCGTCGAGCTCCTCGGTCAGGATCAGCGGCAACGCGGTCGAGGAGCCCTGCCCCAGGTCCGTGGCCGGATACACGATGCGGATCAGATCGTCCGCGCCGATCTTGACCCAAATGTTCGGCTGCTGTCCGGCGCCCTCGAGCGGATCGCCGGCCGCCGCGACCCGGCTCAGCCCCCCGGTGCCAACGGTGAAAGCGAAGCCGGCGGCGCCGGCCAGGAAGCCCCGCCGAGTGACGGCGAGCGTGGCGTCAGTGGTCACCCGAGCCTCCTTCACGCTTCCCGCGCCGCGCGCTCGACGGCGCGGACAATGCGGACATAGGTGCCGCAACGGCAAAGATTGCTGCTCATGGCCTCGACGATCTCGTCACGGTTCGGGCTCGGGTTCTCTTCCAGCAAGGCGGCGGCGCGCATGATCTGACCCGATTGGCAGTAGCCGCACTGCGGGACCTGCTCGGCGATCCAGGCGCGTTGTACCGGATGGTCGCCGTCCTCCGACAGGCCCTCGATGGTCGTGATCTTGGCGCCCTCGACATCGCCCAGGGCCGTGATGCAGGCGTAGGTCGCGGCGCCGTCGACGTGGACGGTGCAGGACCCGCACATGGCCGCCCCGCAGCCATACTTCGATCCGGTCAGGCCCAGATGCTCGCGCAAGGCGATAAGGAGTGGCGTCTCGGCCGGCGCGTCGATCTCGACGGGCGAACCGTTCACGGTCAGACGGGTCATTCGGGCTTCCTGCGGTTGCGGGACTGCAACTCTTAATACGTCCTCAGGCGCCATACCGATTTGGGTGTCCGAGGCGAAACTTCCAGCCGGCGTTTTCCTCTTCGAGAAATCCGATCAACTGGCGCCGCCTTTCCGATCCTGTTTGGCCGTCGTCGACGGGGCCGAGAAGGCAGGGAAACGCCCATCCGCCGCTGGGGTCGCTACCAATTGTGACTCTTCGCACTTTGCCGACTCCGGAGTCGGTGGATGATAAAGGGACGCCTACTGCGTCGTTCTCTTGTCTCTCGAAGCCCTTTCGCGGAGGAGGCCGCCCATGTCTTTTCGCCATGTCGAAGATCGCCCGACCCCGGCCGACTGCCGCGCCGACAGCCGGCTCCAGGTCTGGGAATGCGCCGGCAAGCCGTTCTTCCTGCTCGCTCAGAAGGGCCGTTTCCCCGATATCTGCTATGACCACGGCCGGCTGCTGGCGTCAGAGATCGAGGACGGGGTCTTTCCGGAGATCCTGGCGACCATCGCCCACGACGTGGACGCCGATCCCGGCCTGAAGGCCGGACTCGCCGACAAGATCCAGGGCGCCTTCTTCAACCGGGTCTGCCGCGACCTGCTGCGTTCCACGAGCGACGAGTTCCGCCGCGGCGTCGAGGCGCTGGAGCGCGGCTGCTTTGCCAGCCGGCCGAACTCGATCTTCGACCGGGACGCGGTGGAACACGCCTGCGTGTCGATCGACGCTGGCAACATCGCGAGCGGCTTCACCCACCTCCGCAAGCACCGCCGGCTCAGCGTCCTCTACGGCTATTGGCGGAACTACGTCACCAACGCCTGGGTCCTGAACCGCTGGGGCCGCCGCTACGCGGATTCGGGGGAAGGCAACGTGCACGACGACGTCCCCCTCGCGGAGTGGCTCGACGGCGCGCCCAGCGCGGGCAGGCTGCAGCCCGCCGGCATGGGCTGCACCGGATTCTGGGCGGCGCCCGGCCTGACCGAGGACGGCTTGGGCCTGCACGCGCGGAACTTCGACGGCGGTTATTTCGCCTGGAACGACTATCCGGTCCTGGGTCTGATCGACGAGACTCCGGAGAACCCCGCCTGGCAGCGCTACGCGGCCGTGGGCACCGCCGGTCTGGTCTACTCGGGCGGCATCAGCGGGCTGAACGAAGCCGGCATCGCCGCCTCGCTGCACCAGATGTCGACCGTGAACTTCACCGTGGGCGACGGCAGCGGCGACTTCGACCTGGCGCCCTACGTCCAGCAGCGCATCCTGCGCGAGGCGCGCACGCTGGACGAGGCGGTCGATATCGCCCGCGGGCGCAAGCACTTCGCCTCCTGGACCATTCTGGTCAGCCACGCTCCTTCGGGTAAGGCGCTCAGGATCGAGATGAACGGCAGCGAGGACGACAGGGGCGCGCAGAGCCAGAAGGTCGAAGCCGCGCCCGAAGCGGAGCGCATGATCCAGACCAATCACTTCCTGTCCGACGCGCTGAGGGAAAGAAACAAGTTCTTCGACGACGCGCACTTCACCAAGACGGTCGGCAAGTGGATGGAGACCCGCGCCCGCTTCGCCACGGCGGGGGCCAAGCTCGATCAGGCGGTCGACCAGGGCGCGCTGGGGACCCGCCGGGCCCTCGAGATCCTCGCCGACCATGACGACCACGCGGCCGGCGGCGAACGGCGCAGCTTCGGCCGGACGATCTGCAAGGCCTATAGCCTGATGACCAGCATCGCGCGGACCAGCGCCGACCGCGCGGCGCCGGCGGACCAGATCTGGTTCACCGTCGGCGACCGGCTGCCCGGCCCGCACGCGACGCTGGCCGGTTTCGCGATCGACTGGGCGGGCCTCTCCGTCACGCCGCTCGACAGCCACGTGGCCGAGACCGTGCCGCCGGGGATGCTGGCGGCCATGGAAGCCTACGTCGAGGCCTTCGCCGCCTATTTCCGCCCGCGCGAGCCGGACGGCGCCTACTTCCGGCGGCGGCCGACGGCGACGGAGATGCAGAACATTCGCCAGGTGGCCCTCGCCGCGCTCGACCGCGCGGTGGAAGGGGCCGAGAGCACGGGAATCGTCGAGCCCACGTTCCGCTATATCCGCGCCCGCCTGTGCCACGAGACCGCCTTGGCGGAGCCCGCCACCAACCGCCCCGAGCTGCTGCAGCGCGCGGCGCGGGACTGGGCCTGGCTGCGCCAGCTGGACCGCGACGGCGCGGTCACGATGACCGACTGGGAGCGGGCGCTGGTCTACACCCTCTCCGCCGTGACCGAGATCGCGCGCGACCAGCAGGCGCGGGCGACCTTCGAGAGCCTGCTGGAGACCGGCCGCGGCTACCTCGAGAAGGTCGCGCGGGAAAGCTTCGGAACGGACGGCCTGCACCAGGACATCAAGACCTGGCGCAAGGTCGCCGCGGCGATCGAAGCCGACGAGGCCGACGCCGCGCTGCCGGACATCGACTTCGTGACCGTGGAGTGAGGCGGAACGACCATTACCCTCGTCGCGGCCGTGACGAAGCGACGGGGTCACCGACGCACTGTCGACCGGTCAGGACGCGCAGTGAGGCAAGTCAGGTCGACCTGGTCGCAGCGAAGCCGATCACGGCATTACCTGCCCCACGCGTCTGAAAACAGGGAGCAGAGCGGTCGTACGATGCTCGTAGGTCCGAACCTGAGGCAACTCCTGACGTGCCGCCGCTAGGATTTTAACGGCGGGAAATAGCCACGAGCAGACTTCAACCTGAAATGTGGGCTTCGGTGGTCAAGAGCTGTTTACTTTGCGGCAGAGCAGCTCTGGGATCCGTTTCTACGCGCTTTTGTCGACAATGCCCGATGTGGAAGCAACACTACTCGGCGTTCGTGTACTCGGTACAACTGCACCAAAAATAAACCACCAGATGATTTTGTGCCATGGCTGTACGCCTATAATTTTGAGTCTTACACGCTCGTATTCCTCAGGAGCTATACTTTCCAATAATTCAAAGTGTTCTTTGTTGTCTTCCAAAAATTCACTATTTCTAATTTCTCCACCAATTTTCTAATCAGATATTCAACAATCTCCCCCCGAAGTTCAGTTTCTATTACATTTTCTAGTACTTCTTTATGAGGGCGGTTTGAGAAGTTCATTCGATCCGACTCTAACGTATCCCGCCAAAGAGCCGCGATTGCACCAGGATCGTACTTACCTAGTCGAGCCAACGCATCTAATTCATAACGAGAAAAACCTGGATCGCTCGATAAGAACCTCTCGGCAAAGTATGGGATCGCCCGCTTCGACTCCTCTCCCAAAGCTTCTAGTGTATCTATGACCAGGCCCTTATCATATTTCTCTAATTTCAAGGATGAAACGATGATAGGTACAGCCTTCGGAGCAATTCTCTCACCTATACTCTTCATCATATTCAAGCTAGTCACGCTCAGACTTCGAAGCTCCGCCAACCAGAATAATTCGATCAAACCATAGGGTTCGCGAATAGCTGCTAAGGCGCGAATAGCCGCATCTCTACCACGCTGATTGATGTCACGTGTGTAATGATATCCTTGGGTTCCTAGGGTACCGGAAAATGATCTCTGAAAGCCGATACTTTTTTGTTCAACCCGTGCTTTAGAGGCATCGATTAGTTTGGGAACAGCTTCCCTAGCGTCTGCCCCCAAAGCTCCCAGTTCCCTACTTGCGAAAACGCGCAACTCTATGATCGTTGACTCGAGATCTCTTGTGAGTTGGCGAATCCATTTTTCAGAGGACATATTTTTGCGATAGAGAAGTCGTTGTTCAGGCGACATGGCGCTGAGGACCTGGTAACCGACCAATCTCAGTTTGGGATTTTCATGACTTAGATACCGAATAACTAGCTGGTGCCCGCCCTCTTGTTGATTGAAATTTCGCGAAACAATAGCTGCGAGCGCGCCAGCAACCTTATCTACTCGGCTCCATGGAGTCTCTTGGTACTCACCCACTGGTAGTCTTACAAGATATTCTTCAACGGCAGGAATAGCCGATGCATCGCCGAAACTTCCTAACGCGCGAATAGCGACTTGGTGATTATAAATCAGTACCAACGGTGTTGTGTGACCCGAAGCGGGTTGATCTGGCCTATTCAAAGCGTCAACATACTTGGGTGTCGCATCTGAAATCTGTGGGCCGCCGATATCGATGAGGGAATTTGTAACTTGTATATCAATTGACCCGGAGGGGGATACCAGATTTTCAATCAAAACAGCAACGGCTCTTTCGTGTTCGCAGCCTGTGCGCCCGGGCTCAGAGCGTTCTCCTAACATTGTCTTCATTTGCGCTTCCATCCAGTCTTCTTGCGCCTGCGAAGCGACAGAAGATGAACCAGACGGTTGATTCAGTTCGTCCCGCGCCGGACATAGGAGCTCCTCAGGCGCCAAAGTACCACCTGGCCATACGATGCCGAACAACATGATTACCAGTGTGACGGTTCGAATGATCAAGCGCAGGCTGCCTTTCGCACCTCACTTTTACGTCAAATCCTGGATTATATCCTACGACACGGAGAGTTGACTACTCGTTTGGATCACACATCCCCTTTCCACGGCTCAGAGTTCCTCTCCTTCAAGGTGAGTTTGGGTCAGAACTATCCCTGGCTGAACGGAGGCAATTACGTCGGGCTTCAGGGGCAAAGCAGAACGACTTCCCGATCTTGGCCGGTCTGCTCTGGGAAGTGTAGACGGCAGACGGATGGCCCGCTGGAAACAACCCTGCAGCTTCGCTTAAGGCCTCCTTCGCGGCGACTCCCATGACCCGGCCTACCTGCTCTGGCCGGGCCGATTGGGAAAGGTGTTGCAGGCTCACATCTAGGCTCCGCCTCCCGGCTGCACGGCGACCGCAGCGGCGTTGCCGCTGGCATCCGTCGCGGTCACGCGCAGGGTGAGGTTCGCTGCCTCGATCTCGAGGACGCCGTCCTCCGACTCCACCTCGGACTCGTCGTCGACCTCGAACTCGATGATCTGGCCGTTCAGGACCGGGATGTCGGTGACTCCCGGCACCTTCAGCACCGCCGTCACCAGGGGCTCCGGGTCGCAGAGGTCGCTGACGGCGAAACCGACGCGCAGCCGTTCGCCACTGACGGTGGTCAGGCTGGCGACGATCCCCGGCGGCGTCGTGTCCGCAACCGTGACCAAAACCTGGTCTGGCTCCGAATCGAGCTCCCCATCATTGACGACGAGAGTGATCGGGTGAACACCGATCGGCAGTTGCACCGTCGGGCTGACGCCATATGCCTTTCCGAAGCCGTTGCGCCATTTATAGCTCAGCGCGTCGCCGTCCGGGTCCTTGGACTCCGAGCCGTCTAGCGTCACCAGGGCGCCGGCCGGGCTCGTGCATTCCGCCGTCTGGTCCACTCCGGCATCGGCGACGGGCGGTGCGTTCTCCGCCAAGGAGAGAACGAACACGCCGGCTGAGCCATCCTCGAGGTCGGCTGCAAAGGCGAGCTTGTCGCCGCTCAGTCCTTCGACCGAGAATTGGAGGCCCTCGATGGCTATGCCGTTGATCGTGTCGTTCAGGTCGATCACCTTGCTGAGCGACCCGAAACGGTTCGTGTAGATGCCTTGCTGCGAGACGGCCCGGCCGAAGAAGGCGACGGCGCCTTCGTCCATGGAGGGATTCGACACATTACGGAAATCACCCACGCCCTCCGGGATCGGGGTCTCGGTGCCGGCGACGAGGGCTATCTCGTACACGCCCATCGCTTGGTGGACCGCGGTGTAGATCCCCCCAAGCCGACCGGCGACACCGAAAAACGCGAGGTTCTGGCCGTCCAGTGACGGGCTGGAAAAGCCTGCAAAGGGCGGGCCGCCACCCTTTGGTGAAACTTTCGTATCGACCACGACGCCGAGCTCGCCGTCCATCCAGAGGTAGATCCCGCCCAGCTCGATCAGGCCCATGTCGCCGCCCGCGCCCACGAAGGCCACCTTGTCGCCCTCGATCGAGGGATCGCGGAACGCGACGGTCGCTTGGCAGAACGTGCCGGGGCAGCCGAAGGCGATAGTCCCGTCACAGTCCGGATCGGTGCTCGGCATGAGCGTCTCCTCGTTGGCCAGGGCCACCAGCGTGCCGTCAGTGTTGCTCTTGTAGACGCCGATCTGGCCGAACGGCTTCACGGTCTCGTCGACGTTCTGGCCGATGAAGGCGGTCATGCCGTCATGGAGCGATGGGGCGGACTCGAAACCGATAAACGTGCCGAAACCGGAGGGGATCGGCGTGAAAGCATCGGCGACCACCTCGAGGCCGGCGCTGTTGCCCGTGTAGACACCGAACTGAGCCACTCCCGGGCCGCCGATAAAGGCGACGGTGTCGTCGGAGATCGAAATGCGCCGGGAGAAGTTCTCGAAGAACCGCACCGGGTCGGTGTTGGGGACGGGGAACGTGATATCGGCCACCCGGGAGAGATCACCGTCGAGGCTTTTGTAGACGCCGAAGGTCGAGGCGCTTCTGGCGCGAACGCCCACGTTGTGGCCGTCGAGCGGCGGCGGGAAGAAATGCGTGAAGGCCTCGTCTTCGTCCGGTGGCACGTCCGTGGCGCTATCCGCAATGGTCCGGCAGGGAAAGGCTTCCGCAGGTCCTACCAGCGGCGTCATGGAGCACTTGAAGTCGACCGCCGCGGCGCCCTGCGATGTAAAGGTCAGCAAAAGAACCGCGAACAAACGCGGCCCGCGCATGAGGCTTCTCATCGTGGCCTCCCTCGGTTTGAAAAGCTGTGCTTTCGCCGCTCGCCCGAAGTCGACCTGATTCTCGATGAACTCTATGCTTCAAAATGCTGCCGGGCTCGCCTAGATCCGCGAGGCGCGCAGCGACCAGTAATCATAAATTTTGTGAGCGGGAGTTTTCCAGCATCCCTTAGATATATATTCTACTACAAAACCGCGACAATTTCACCACCGAATCACGGATGCGGTTCGTAGTGTTTCGACCGTAATGCCAGAAACGGTGAAACCGCAGCCCTAAGGTTCATCGGAGGGCCGGCGGTGGTGCCCAGTTTTCGTTATGGGGCTACGGGTTGTTGTCTATCCGTCGATTCGGGTGGCTAGAATGTCTTGTGCCGAGATTGACCTGTAGACCTCTGCTTCGGGTCAGCCCCGGTCCTGGGGCTCAGATTGCACGCAAGTCCGGATATGGGGGCAGAGCGGTCCTCTCGAGCCCAGAGGTCCGGAGCTGGGAGCAAGGCGGACATACCGGCGCCGATGCAGCCACGGCAAAGTGCAGCCAATACCAGAAGTGGACCTTGAGCCACATCATCGACAACGCCCCTTCCTTGGTTCCTAACTGCTCCTCAAACCAGCCCAATCCAGGAGTTGGCCGAAGTGGTACGTGTCGGCGTGCTGGCATTTACATTGCTCTTGTCTGGGTGCTTCCCCTTGCCGCCCGTCTGGGATGCCGGGGACGCAATCTATCGGATCGACTTTATCGAAGAAGGCATTACCACTAAAGAAGAGGTGATAGCCGAGCTTGGCGAGCCGGATACCCTGGAAGAAGTCCCCGACGGAACCGTATTCGTCTATCGGGGTGAAGCCACAAACGTCCTGACTTATGCGTTTTTTCCAATCCAGCATGGGACCTTCAATTGGAAGGTTCAAATAGAGTTCGACGAAGACGGATTGGTCCATTCCGTTAAGTCTTCCAAGATGAGGCCAGTTCCCGAAGTGATCGAACTACCTGATAGTCCGCACGAACGAGAAATGGCAATTCGCCAACATTGGTTCTCGCTATGTCAGCAGGCAGTTGAAGGGCGTGGTTATGCAAGCTCATACGTGGCTTTTCACTTCCGTTATGGCTGGCACCCGGTAGAGAAAGATCTCGTCAAAGCATATCTCTGGTACACATTTGCTGTTAATCGTGGTTACTCCAGCGCTACAGGACATCGCAGAGATCTCGAAAGCGAAATGAGTGTGGCTGAGATAACCGAGGCCGAGCAACTAGTCAGGGAATGGCAGGCCGATCCCTCAGACTGTGAGCTGAAAGCAGCGCAGGCGGACAACTGACACTCCGTCCGCAACGGGTCATCTCCGGGCCTGCGGTTCCTGCGCCACGCCCGTCCGGTTTCAGGGTCAGACCGGTCGCCGCTGTTCTGAGGTCTGGAGCGGGAGCCAGAGCGGACGTCCCGGC
>JASJEC010000037.1 GCA_030064845.1 Kiloniellales bacterium | reverse complement strand
ACGAAACCGCCATAGACGCCCGTAACAACAACGAGCAGCGAAATTCGCGGAGAGAAGAGTGTTCGCAATTGCATGACGCAATATTACCGAATCCCGCCGATACTAATTTTGCCAAATAGCTGCGCTATGCGCTCTGACCGGTGACCAGGACCACCCCATGACAGTCTTCTTCACGACCCTCAACCAGTTCCTTCGCGCGCAGCGCGGAAGACTCCCAGGTGCGCAGCTTGAAACTATCCCGGATTGCTGCCTCTCTTTCTGTCAAAGCCTGGTCGTCTTTGGCGAAATACACCACACGATTATACCATCGGCGAAAATCCAGAGGATCGATATGCTCCGTCAACCCCTCGCCCGCCTCGCGCAAGCCCGGGCTGTCGCCGGCAAGTACGAACTTGCCCGCGGCGAGGGATTCTCGGATCGGCAAACTCCAGGTCTCGTAGTGGGACGGGAAAAGTGTCATTCGACAACTCTGATACAGTCTCACCAATACCTGATCCGAGACTCCATGATAAACAAACACTCGCCCTGTCAATCTCGGATTGTTGCCCAGCTTGGTCATAAAATCATCAACCAGCCACCCCTTTTGCCCGACAAGCACAAGTGGCGGGATGTCAACACGAGCCTCTTTCGCAAACCTGTCCCAAAGATTCACCAGCATTTCGTGGTTCTTTCGAGGCTCTATCGTCGCGACGCAGAGAAACGCCCCTTCAGGAGCCCCAAGCTCGTTTTCAGTGTCTTGGGCACCTTCGAGTGGTTCGTCTCCAAGGTATATGACGTCCGTGCGTGGCATCCTTCTGCCACGTTCATCGGCATAGGCCTTTAGGTCCTCTTCACAGGCCTTCGAAATGCAGAACAGTTCTTCGGCGGTGCTGAGAAGAAAGTCCATCGAATCCGGAAACAAAGCAGTGACTTCTGGGGCACAAAACTGCGGCACCCTGATGGGGATTAGATCGTAGATAAAAGCAAAGATGCGCGCTCCCTTATCCGCGGCACTTTTAATCGCATTCCGGTGCCGCTCGGAGGTGACGAAAAACACCAGGAATGGGACTCCAGGTCTCAAATCTACAAGCTGATTTTCAGGTACCTTCTCGCCTTGTCCGAAACGCCTGCGGATCTTACGGAAAGGTCCCTTTTTCTTCTTGTATGAAGCACGATCCGGTGCGCCCTTTCCCTCTTCAGTGTGAATAAGTGAATGGGCTTCCGCCTCGGGCAAGTCCACGAATCCATTCGCTGGTCTGTCAAAGTAGACAAAGCGAACGCTTGAAAACCGAGAAAAGGAAGCGGCGTACTTTTGCACCACTCTCGGGATGCCGGTGACACGGCCACGATGGTGGTAAAGGACCGTAACATCGAAAATGATCACGCATCGGTCTCCGACAAGACCTGATGCAGATAGGCAATCTTCTCGCCCAGATCCTCGTGATTGTTGCCCACGAAGAAGCCATTCGTGTCGATCTCGTCAGCGATCTTGCTGCCAAAGGGCGCGACCTGATCAAAGTACTTGATCACCGGATTCCGAAGAAAGTTACCAGCCACGATAGGGCGGACCTGGACCCGCTTGCTCATCAGGTGCTTAGCGATTTCCTTTCGCCGCCCCTTCCAAGCACCACTCAAGATCAATGAAAAGCCGAACCAAGAGGATTCTCCGAATTCGCGTTGGATTCGAAGGTTCGGATGGCTCTCAAAGGTCTCTCTGAAAATGGATGCGTTCCTGCGCCGTGCCGCAACAAAGCCGTCGAGCTTCTTGAGCTGCACATTGCCCAGACCGCCGGAGAACTCTGTGGGCCTCAAGTTGTAACCAGGCAGGGTGAAGCGAAACAGTTGGTAGAGCGGGTCGTCGTCCTGGAAATAGAGGTGGCTGTCTTCAGGCTGGTCACGCACCCAACCATGGGACCGAAGCGAGAGCAGCGTGTGATAGGTTTCATCGTCATCTGTTACCACCATGCCGCCCTCGACGGTCGACATGTGATGGGAAAAGTAGAAACTGTAGGTGCAAGCATGTCCCATGCCGCCGATCTCGGTGCCGTCGATCTTCGCGCCAAGAGATTCCGCATTGTCCTGGACGAGGTAGAGGTCGTGTTGCTTGCAGAGGTCTGTCAAGGCGGCCAGGTCCGGCGGATTCCCGAGCAAGCTGACGCAGAAGATGGCGCGCGTCCGCGGCGTGATCGCCTTGCGAACGAGCTCGACGTCGATGTTCAGGGTATCAGGCGCAATATCGACAAAGACCGCTTTCAGATTGTTCTGGAGGATCGGATAATAGGTGGTGCTCCAGGAAACGGTCGGGACGATGACCTCGTCACCGGGCTCCATCGGCGCCGTTTCTCTGTATCGCAGCGCCGAAATCGCCAGGAGGTTCGCGGAAGAACCGGAATTGACCATGACGGCGTGTTTCCGGCCCATGTAATCGGCGAAGGCCTGTTCGAAGGCCCTGACATGCCCGCCCATGGTTTGAAAGCCGCTCTCGGCGATCTGCTTGAGAACGGCTACTTCCTCCTGGTCCCAGCTATCGCAAGCGAGCGGATAGAGAAAAGGTTCGGTATCTGCCATTTATGATTGTCCCATTTCTGACACCGCCAGAACGCTCCTGTTCTGACGGCCGTTCACACTACAGGAATGATCCGATCCTCACTGCGTGCCAACCTCGCAACGACGAAGGTGCCTCTGCTCATCGGTCCGTTTAGGCGGCGCATCCTTCAGTGCGCGCCCCAAGCCCTGCGGATCGGGCGTAGTTCGATACACTGAAAATCTGCCTTGCGTCCAGCGCTGCTCTTGCGCCGATTCGCCCTCGTAGATCCGGATCGTCCGCAAAACGACGCAGCCAATGGGCCGCATCGTCGATGTTGGGGTCCGCCCAATTCTGATTGGGGTTCTCGGATTCGCTGTAGATTCGGCTGAATTGGTCCCTTACGGGAACAAGGCGGTACTTCACCAAAGCCGAGTTTTCATCGGTCATGAAGTCGACGTTGCCCGACCAGCCCGTCGCAATCACGGGCTTGCCGAGAAGCATCGCCTCCGCCGGCACCAACGCGAATCCTTCAGACCTGTGCAGGGATATCACAACGTCACAGCAGTTGAGCAGGGCGGACATGTCGGGCCTGCTGAGCGTTTCGTGCAAGATTTGAATGTTCGCCACCCCGTCAATCGCCCGATCCAGCGCATCTGAGGCCTCTGCGTGGCGTTTGACGGACGACACCTTGAGTACCATCTGAAACTTCGGGTCGTCGCCGAAGGCCTGGCGAAACGCCGCTATCGACGCCAAGGGATTCTTCCTGCCAATGCTCGAATCCAGGTTGAAAGCGGCAACGACCACAAAGGCCTCGTCGCTGATGCCGAACTCCGCCCGCGTGCGAGAAGACGGCGACGGCATGGGAACGATATGCGGCACGATCTTGATCGGCAGGTTCGTATCGGGCCGAAAGGCATCAGCGACAAAACGCGTCGGCACCCAGATCTCGTGGACTTTCTCCAATACCGGCATCCAGCTGACCGGTGCCCGCGGCAGCTCCCAATGCCAATAGCCAATGACTCGCCGATCCGAAACCAGCCTACGGCCCATCATGGCAAGAGCACGCGGCACTTCCGGCGGGTTCAGGTGGAGCAGAATCGAACCGGGGTCTCCGGGACGCGCCTTCGGCGCGTCGAACTCTATCTGGAAGTGGCCTTGGTTGAAAGAACTGCTCAGGTCGCAGTAGCTGACTGGGCAACCGAGTTCCTGCAAGGTGCGCACACATAAACGAGCGCTTTGGCCGATTCCGGTGACCGAGCGGAACAGTCCCGCGACGATGAGCGGTGTCTCGAAGGGTGGCGCGACCGGGCTGATCGACACCGGCATGGGTTTCGGCTTTTGGCCGCGCAGCAACCGCTTGAGTGACCTTCTGCTCGTGTACCAGCGGACTTCCGGTGGCACGGGCAACCAGGATTTGGCTCTGTAGTCGAAGCTTTCGACCTTCACACGATCCCTCCCGTGGTGCTCGCCGGGGATATGGTCAATCGAGGATGGCTGCAGGAGAGAGACAGCGGGACGTAGGTATTCGGTAAGAGGAAAAGCGACGGTGCCCTCACGCTCATCCCACGTCCGCGTCGACCTTAGGCAGAAACGACCGACAACTAGAACATGAGCTGGCGATCGGCCACTCGCCGGTCGTCAGCGCGCGCCATCATGTCGACGAGTTCGCTGAACCCGACTTTGGGGCGCCATCCTAATTGTTTCTTGGCCTTGGCTGGCTCACCCAAGAGAAGGTCCACTTCGGCAGGTCTGTAAAACTCCGGATTCACCCGAACGCGCACGGCACCGGACTTTCTCTCTACCCCGACGGTACTCTCTCCCTCCCCGTCCCAGACTATGTCGAAGTCGAAGACCCGACCGGCTTCCTCGACGAACTCCCGGATCGTGTGCGTCTCTCCGGACGCCAGGACATAGTCGTCCGGCTTATCCTGTTGCAGCATGAGCCACATGCCTTCGACATAGTCGCCAGCGAAACCCCAGTCCCGCTTCGCATCGAGGTTGCCGAGTTCGAGAACCTCCTGTTGCCCGTGCTTGATGCGGGCGAAGGCGAGTGTGATCTTGCGTGTAACGAACTCGTGCCCACGAAGCGGTGACTCGTGATTGAAGAGAATGCCCGAGGTGGCATGGAGCCCATAGGACTCGCGGTAGTTGACCGTGATCCAGTGACCGTAGACCTTCGCCACGCCGTAGGGGCTGCGCGGATGAAACGGTGTTTCCTCGTTCTGCGGTGTGGCCCGCACCTTGCCGTACATCTCGGAACTTGACGCCTGATAGAAGCGGGTCTTGGGACTTACGGTCCTGATCGCCTCGAGTATGCGCGTTACTGCGACGGCATCTATCTCGGCGGTGTGGATCGGTTGGTCAAAAGAGGTTGCGACAAAGCTTTGTGCAGCAAGATTATAGAATTCGTCCGGCTGCAAGTCTCTTATTACACGGAATACATTCGAAAACTCCGCCAATTCAAATTGCACTAACTCGACATCATTTTCGATTCCTAATTCTTTTAGTCTTCCAATATTGATCGAAGAGTTGCGGCGCACCGCTCCGTATACTTTGTAGCCCTTCGAAAGCAAGAGCTTTGCCAGATAGGCGCCGTCTTGGCCGCTGACGCCGGTGACCAGTGCTACTTTGGACAAGACAACCCCCTCGTTGCCAAACTATGTCGTGCGCGGGTGGATCGAACTTCAGGCCCAATTTCGGGCCTCAGGTCAACTGGTGGTATACACCTCGGGCGTTCCTATACTCGACCTTTCTTGCAAACAAAAGGACATTTGCCCACTGGCACTCGCCTCGGCGCAACCTCGGCCCTCCCACCCGACCGTTTCGTCCGAGCTTGTTACAAATGGGCGGCGAAGTCTCTAGGCTTGACTGTGCTCTTTTGAGACTGCGTCGGAGAAGCTCATGCTCGATCCCATCGCGAGACGGACATGGGTCTGCGCGTTTCTGGTCGCGCTTTGGCCACTGTTCGCGCAAGCGGGCCAATCCAGCCATCCGTTAGAGCCCCTAGACCTGTCCAGTCCGAGGGCAACCTTGCAGACCTTCCTGGAGCAAGGGGACGAGATTTATGAACTCTTGCGGGTCGATTACTGGGGCACCCCGAGCCGCGAGCATGTTGCCGCCATAGAAGAACGAAACGTCTCGATCGGGCGGATGTTCGACCTGACCGAGGTAGTCCCGGCGGCTCGTCCCGAGTGGGTCCGTGACGGACTGACCTATCTCTACGAGGTGTTGTCCCGCATCGAGCTTCCGCCCCTGGCGGAGATCCCGGATGCTTCAGCCTACGCTGATATCGCGGTCGGCGACGACAAGGCCGGCAGGAAGACCGTCAGCTGGACGATCCCCCACACCGAGATCACGATCGTGCGCGTCGCCGAGGGACAGAGAGCCGGTTCGTTCGTTTTCGATAGCTCGACGCTGGCCCGCGCCAGGGAGTTCTACGAGAAGACACGCGAGCTGCCGTACCGGCGCGATGTACCCTTGAAGAACTACGCCGAGATGCGGCCATACCTGAGCTTGAAGAGCTGGTTCATCTCGCCGCGCACCATCGAAGGGTTTCCCGCTTGGCTGAAACTCAGCGTCTACGATCAAGCCGTGTGGAAATGGATCGCGCTCCTTCTCCTGATCGGCCTCACCGTTGCGGGGATCCTGCTCATACGGAGCCTCGCGCTACTCGCCCCTACCAGGTACTCCGGAGGGGAGTACTGGCACCGCCTGTCCACCCCCTCGCCCTTCTGCTGACGCCGCAACTGCTTGATAAGGCGAACGAGAGGCTGACCTTGACGGGCTGGATATCCGGGTGGGTGCTCCTGGCGGCCGAGAGCATCAGGCTCCTGGCGCTCGCCTGGATCACCTGGGTGGTCTGCTTCGCGGTCGCGGAGACCGTGATCGCCTCGCCGAGAATCCCCGACAAGAGCCTCAATGCGGCCCTTCTGCGCCTTGTCGCCCGGACCGTTGCCATCGTGGCCGACGGGGCGATCATTCTCTATGTCCTCAACCGGATCGGGGCGCCCGTCTACAGCCTGGTCGCCGGCCTCGGCGTCGGAGGCTTCGCCCTCGCTCTCGCCGTTCGGCCGGCGCTGGAGAACGTCATCAGCAGCCTGACCCTCTTCGCGGACAAGCCCGTGCGGGTCGGCGACTTCTGCCGCTTCGGAGACGACTACGGAACCGTGGAGGAAGTCGGCCTGCGGTCGACACGGCTGCGCAAGCTCGACGACAGCCTCGTCAGCCTGCCCAACGCCGACTTTTCGCAGTGGGAATTGACGAACTTCTCGATGCGGCGCGCCTGGCTCTATGAGACAACTCTCGGCCTGCGTTACGAGACGACCCCGGAACAGCTGCGCTACGTCCTGGCGAAGCTGCGGGAGATGATGATCGGGCACCCTAAGGTATCCTCGGAATCGCTCCACGGACGCTTCAAGGGCTTCGGCGCCTACTCCCTCGACATCATCGGCTTCGCCTACATTCGGACCCGCGACTGGCTCACCTACCGGGCGATCCGCGAGGACCTCAACCTGAGGATCCTGTATATCGTCAAGGAGGCGGGCACCGGCTTCGCCTTTCCTTCCCAGACTAGCTACTTCGGTCGCGACGCCGGGCTCGACAGCGAGCGCGCGCGGGCAGCGGAAACCCAGGTGCAAACCTGGCGTTCCGAAGGCCAGCTGCCGTTCCCCGAGTTCGACGAGAAGACCGTCGCCGAGAAGGAGGATGTTCTTGACTATCCTCCAAAGGGGTCTGCCGGCCCCGCGGCGATTCCGGACCGGTCCGACGCCGGCAGAGGCGCCCGCAAGGATAGAGACTAGCCCGGCTCGATGACGTCTTTGTAGGCGTGCCAGGTCGCGTGGGCGATGAGCGGCAGGGCGACGATCAGGCCGAAGGCGAAGGTTACCAGGCCGGCGGTGATGAAGAGCACGATCAGCGCGGCCCAGAGCGCCATTGTCACGGTGTTGTGACGCACCACCGCAACCGAGGTCGCGACCGCCGTGATGATGTTGACCGGATGCTCTGGGTCCTGCGGATCGTCGATCAACATGGGGATCGAGACCACCGAGAGCGAGAAGACGATGGTCGCGAGAATCGCGCCGACGGTGACGCCGAAGGCGAGGAACGGGACGCTCTCGGCCAGGAAGAAGACCTTCTCGATGAAGGCGCCGGTGTCGAGCGGGTCCGGCGCGTTCTGGCTGAAGAAGAGCGCGAAGATCAGGGTCGCCAGCCTGACCCAGGCAAGAAAGAAGAGCAGCAGCAGCAGGCCCATAAGGCCCACCTGGCTGCTGTTGCGCCGCCAGGCGAAGAACGCGTCCTTGGCCGACGGCTTCTCCTCTGAGTGGAGCTTGCGGCTGACCTCGTAGAGGCCGACCGCAAGGATCGGGCCGACCAGGAGGAAACCGGCGGCGAGCGGCAGGCCGACATAGAGCAGGTCGGCGAACCACACGGCCGCCATCAGCCCCATCCCGACGACGGCGAAGAGCAGGCCGTAGGTCAGACTGATTGCCGGCGCCGAGCAGAGGTCGTGCCAGCCCGAGGCGAGCCACATCCAGGGCCGCTCCAGACCGACCTTGCGGACCTTTGGTGACGGCGTCGCGAAGACGGGAATGGTTTCGGTCACCTACGCCTCCTTAGCATCTCCCTCGGGGGGCCTCCCTTCCGGAGGCGTCCCATGATAGCGCGTCACTGCCGGCGCGAACACGCTTATTGAGCCTATCCGAAAAGACCAACCAAACGTGACGCTTAGCGGCCGTCCGCGGGGGCGGCATTGACATAGATCAAGGCGTGGAGCCGGCCTTCGAGGCCCTATCGCGCGCAGCGAATCTCGGGCGTTCGGGGGGGCCTGAACCGGGTCTCGCTTTGCCTGCTCCGGTGCTTGGAATGGCGGCGGCGGCACGCTAACCTCTGTTTGGACTTGAGGGGAGTTTAGGAATGAGAGGGCGAGGCCATGAGCAATAGTCAGGCGACAGTGAGCGGCGTTGCGGGCGGTGCGGCCACGGCCGCGGCGCCGGTCTACGACGACGCGGTTATCCGGCTCTTCTGCATCGCGACCCTGTTCTGGGGCGCGGTCGCCTTCACCGCGGGCGTCTACATCGCCCTTCAACTGGCCTACCCAGCCCTCAACCTGGATCTCGAGTGGACCACCTTCGGCCGGCTGCGGCCGCTGCACACCTCCGCCGCGATCTTCGCGTTCGGCGGCAACGCCTTGTTGGCAACGTCCCTCTACGTCGTCCAGCGGACCTGCCGAACCGGCCTGTTCGGCGGCGAGGACCTGGCGCTCTTCATCTTCCTCGGCTACCAACTCTTCATCGTGCTGGCGGCGATCGGCTACGTCACCGGAGTCACCCAGAGCCGCGAATATGCCGAGCCGGAGTGGTTCGTCGATCTCTGGCTGACGCTCGTCTGGGTGGTCTACCTCGTGGTCTTCGTCGGCACGATCATGAAGCGCCAAGAGCCGCACATCTACGTGGCCAACTGGTTCTACCTCGCCTTCATCATCACCGTGGCTATGCTGCACATCGTCAACAATTTGGCGGTGCCGGTCTCCTGGTTCGGCGCCAAGAGCTACTCGCTCTTCTCCGGCGTGCAGGACGCGCTCACACAGTGGTGGTATGGCCACAACGCGGTCGGCTTCTTCCTCACCGCCGGCTTCCTCGGCATCATGTACTACTTCGTCCCCAAGCAGGCGGAGCGGCCGATCTATTCCTATCGCCTCTCCATCGTGCACTTCTGGTCGCTGATCTTTCTCTATATCTGGGCCGGACCCCACCACCTGCACTACACCTCCCTGCCCGACTGGTCGCAGAATCTGGGCATGGTCTTCTCGATCATGCTCTGGATGCCTTCCTGGGGCGGCATGATCAACGGGCTCATGACCCTTTCGGGCGCCTGGGACAAGCTGCGCACCGACCCGGTGCTGCGCTTCTTGGTGACCTCTGTCGCCTTCTACGGCATGAGCACCTTCGAGGGCCCGATGATGTCGATCAAGCCGGTCAACGCGCTGTCGCACTACACCGACTGGACCGTCGGCCACGTGCATTCGGGCGCGCTCGGCTGGGTCGCCTTCGTGTCCTTTGGGGCGATGTACTTCCTGGTTCCCAGGCTCTGGGGCCGGGCGCGCCTCTACTCGCTGCGCCTCGTCGGCATTCACTTCTGGATCGCGACCATCGGCATCGTCTTCTACATCACCGCGATGTGGGTCTCGGGCATTCTTCAAGGCTTGATGTGGCGAAGCTACGACCACCTCGGCTTCCTGCAGTACGCCTTCGTCGAGACGGTCGAGGCCATGCATCCCTTCTACGTGATCCGAGCGCTCGGCGGCGTGCTCTTCCTGACCGGTGCGCTGATCATGCTCTACAACCTCTGGCGCACCGCGCGCGGCGACGAGCCGGTCGAAGAAGGCTCGCCGCGCCCGGCGTACCAACCGGCGGAATAGGGAGGCAGGCGTCATGGAATGGCATAGCCGGATCGAAAAGAACGTCATCCTCCTCGCCGTGCTGACCCTGATCACGGTCTCGATCGGCGGGCTGGTGGAAATCATTCCACTCTACACGATTGAATCGACGGTCGAGAAAGTCGAGGGCGTTCGTCCCTATAGCCCCCTGGAGCTGGCCGGCCGCAACATCTACATTCGCGAGGGTTGCTACACCTGCCACTCCCAGCAAATTCGGTCGTTTCGTGACGAGGTCGAGCGCTACGGGCACTACAGCCTGGCGGCGGAGTCGATGTACGACCACCCCTTCCAATGGGGGTCGAAGCGGACCGGACCGGATCTGGCGCGGGTCGGCGGCAAGTACTCCAACGACTGGCACGTGGCGCATCTGATAAACCCGCGTCAGGTCGTGCCGGAATCGATCATGCCGGGTTATTCCTTCATGGCGGAGCGGTCCCTGGACGGCGGAGACATCGCCGATCATCTGCGCGCCAACGTGGCGGTTGGCGTGCCCTATGACGAGGCCATGATCGAGGCGGCGGCGCGGGACCTTGCGGACCAGGCCGATCCCGAAGCGGACCACGAAGAGCTTCTGGCGCGCTACCCCAAGGCCGAGGTCGGCGATCTGGACGGCCAACCCGGCCGGCTGACCGAGATGGACGCCATCGTGGCCTATCTGCAGATCCTCGGCCGCATGGTCGATTTCAGCGATCTGGAAGCCGAAGCCTTGCAGCAGTAACGCGGAGGGCGAAGCGCGATGTTGAGCTTCCTTCAAGAGATCTACGAGTTCTTGCGTTCGGCCTGGGTGCTCTGGCTGATGCTCCTGTTCTGCGCCCTGGTGGCACGGGCCTTCTGGCCGAGCCGCAAGGCCGAGATGGAGGCCTATGGCCAGATTCCTTTACGCGCCGAACCATCTGATGGCGGCGACCGTAAACCTCAGGGAGAGCGCTGATGCCGACAAAAGTCGAAAAGGATGCGATCACGGGTACGGATACCACCGGTCACGAGTGGGACGGCATCAAGGAACTCAACACGCCCCTGCCCAAGTGGTGGCTCTACACCTTCTACGCTACGGTGCTCTTTTCCGCAGTCTACGTGGTGCTCTATCCGGCAATCCCCGGAATCTCGAGCTATACCAAGGGCGTGCTCGACTGGTCGCGGCGAGCTCAGCTGGAGGGAGAAATCATTCAGGCGCGCGAGCGCCAGGGCGAGTTCCGCGCCGCCATCGCGGAACGGACACCCGAAGAGATTCGCAGCGATGACAATTTGCTCAGTTTTGCGCTGGCCGGCGGCAACGCCGCCTTTGCCGACAACTGCGCGGCCTGCCACGCGGCGGGCGGCGCCGGCCGGCCCGGCGGCTATCCGATCCTGGCCGACGACGACTGGATCTGGGGCGGCACCCTGGACGACATCCAGACGACCCTGTTCTACGGCATTCGCGCCAACCACGAGGACACGCGGGAATCGGAGATGCCGGCCTTCGGCGAAATCCTCGAGCGCGAGCAGATTCTCGCCATGGCGGAATACGTGAAAGGGATGTCGAACGGCACGGCCGACGCCGGCTCCGAATCCGCCGAGATCTTCGCCGAGCAATGCGCGGCCTGCCACGGCGAGGCGGGCGAAGGCGTCCGGGAACTCGGCGGACCGCGGCTCAACGATAACATCTGGCTCTATGGCGGCGAGGTCGAGCAGATCGCGGCACAGATCAGCTGGCCCAAGCTCGGCGTCATGCCGCACTGGCTGGGCCGTCTCGACGAAGACACGATCAAGATGCTGACGGTCTACGTGCATTCACTGGGGGGCGGGGAGTAACAGCGGCGGTCGAAGCGGCCGCATGAGGAGGGCAAGTCATGAACGATTCGGTCACGGTCGAAGACGCGGTCTCGACCAAGGTTCAGAAAGAGCAGTCGCTCTATGCCGACCGGGTCCGAGTCTATCCCAAGGCGATCTGGGGCCAGTTTCGCCGCCTCAAGTGGACTGTCCTGATCGTTCTTCTGGCGATCTACTACGTCGTCCCCTGGATCCGCTGGGATCGCGGTCCTGACGCGGCCGACCAGGCCGTCCTGGTCGACATCGTGAACGGCCGGCTCTACTTCTTCTGGATCCAGATCTGGCCCCAGGAAGTCTACTACCTGACGGGGCTGCTGATCCTCGCCGCGGTTGGCTTGTTCCTGGTCTCCAGCCTTGCCGGCCGGGTGTGGTGCGGCTATGCCTGCCCGCAGACGGTCTGGACCGACCTCTTCATGTGGATCGAACGGCAGATCGAGGGCGACCGCAACGCGCGCATAAGGCTCGACAAGGCGGCGCTCTCCGCCGGCAAGGTCCTGCGCAAGGTCGCCAAGCACGGCATCTGGCTGGTAATCGCGCTGCTCACGGGCGGCGCCTGGATCTTTTATTTCAACGACGCGCCCACGGTGTTCGGCCAGATCGTGACCGGCCAGGCCGGCCTCGGCGTCTACTTCTTCATCGGCCTCTTCACGACGACCACCTATCTTCTCGCCGGCTGGGCCAGGGAACAGGTCTGCACCTACATGTGCCCCTGGCCGCGCATCCAGGCCGCGATGCTCGACGAGGACTCGCTCATCGTCACCTATCAGGGCTGGCGCGGCGAGCCGCGCGGCCGCCACCGCAAGGGCCAGGTGGAGCAGCCCCTCGGAGACTGCGTCGACTGCAACCTCTGCGTCGCCGTCTGCCCCACCGGCATCGACATCCGTGACGGCCAGCAGATGGAGTGCATCGGCTGTGCGCTCTGTATCGACGCCTGCAACTCCGTCATGACCAAGGTCAACAAACCGCTCGGCCTGATCACCCTCGACACCCAGCGGAACCAGGACAACCGTGCGGCCGGCCGCCCTCTCGCCTACCGTCTGGTCCGGCCCCGAACCATGCTCTATGCCCTGCTATTCCTCACCGTCTCGGGCATCATGCTCTGGTCGCTGGCGTTCCGGGCCACCCTCGATATCACGGTGCAGCGCGACCGCAGTCCGCTTTTCGTGAAACTGTCCGACGGCGGGATCCGCAACGGCTACACCATCAAGATCCTGAACAAGACGAGAGAAGCGCGGCGCTACACCCTGGGCTACGACGGTTTGACCGGCGCCAAGCTCGATGTCGTCGGGCATGATGTGGACGGCGAGGTCCTCCTCGAAGCGGAAGCCGACAGCGTGGCGACCTTCCGGCTCTACCTAACCTTGCCATCCGACGCGGCGCCGAATGGTGGCCAGTCTTTCACTTTCACCCTCGAAGAGCTGGAAAGCGGGGAAACCGCGCGCCACGACACAGTGTTTCGCGGTCCCGAGCGTTGAGCGGCCGGAAGGAGCCCGGACCATGACAGCGACGCCGAGCGCCGAGCGGAAGTCGAACTGGATACCCTGGGCCTTCGTCGGCTTCTTCATGGTGGTCATCCTGGCCAACGGGATCATGGCTCTCTTCGCCTTCAGCACCTGGACCGGACTCTCGACCGATGGCGCCTACCAGAAGGGACTGGCCTACAATCGCACGCTCGAGACCCGGACCCGCCAGGCCGCACTCGGCTGGCATGTGGCCGTCGCCCTGGAGCCGGGCGCGGCGGGCAACGCGGCCTTGACCGCCGTTCTCAAGGACCGGAGCGGTGCCCCCTTGTGGGCCGACTCGGTGGTCGCGACTCTGACCCGGCCGACCCACGAGGGCCATGACCTCGCGTTCCCGCTCGACGACAAGGGTGAGGGACGCTTCACGGCGGAGGTCGGCCTCGCGCTGCCTGGCGTCTGGGATCTGACCTTGACCGTGGTCCGGGGCAAGGACCGGCTGGACAGCCAACGTCGCCTTTTCTGGTCGCCATGAGCGTGATCCTCACAGAGCAGGAGAACGACAGCCGGCCGGCGCCCGGCTTCGATCCGCGCAGCTTCAACGCCAGTGCCCTGGCGTCCCAAGTGAGACGAACCGCGGACGGCTTCGCTGAGCTCGAGCTGCTGGTTGAGGGGGCGCGCTGCGGCGCCTGCCTCGCCAAGATCGAGGGCGGTCTGCGGCGCCAGCCGGGCGTGCGCCAGGCTCGGCTCAATCTCTCGACAGGCCGCCTGACGCTGGGTTGGGACGGACCGGCGAACCGCGCCGCCGATCTGGCGGCCGCGGTGCAGGACATGGGCTATCAGGTCGTCCCCTTCGAGAGCAGCCGCGTCACCGAGGCGGAAGCCGAGAGAGAGCGCACGGAAGGCCTCCTGCTCAGATCGCTCGCGGTCGCCGGCTTCGCGGCGGCCAACGTGATGCTGCTGTCGGTCTCGGTCTGGTCCGGCACCTGGGAGGGTACCGACGGCGCCATGGGCCCGGCAACGCTCGGCCTCCTGCACTGGTTCTCGGCCCTGATCGCCCTGCCCGCCATCGCCTATGCCGGCCGGCCCTTCTTCCACTCGGCCGCCGCGGCGCTCGGCGCCGGCCGGCTCAACATGGACGTGCCGATCTCCCTGGCGGTGCTTCTGACCGGCGGCATGAGCCTCTTCGAGACCATGCGCGGCGGCGACGTGGTCTACTTCGATTCGGCCGTCACGCTGCTGTTCTTCCTGCTGCTCGGCCGCTTCCTCGACCACCGCGCCCGGGGCCAGGCGCGCGGCGCCGCCACACGGCTGCTGGCCCTGCGCGCCGCGACCGCGACGGTCTTGGACGAGCGAGGCAAGACCTGCGCCGTCCCCGCCGACAGCGTCACGCCCGGCGGCATCGTGCTGGTCGCCGCCGGGGAGCGCCTCGCGGTCGACGGCACGGTCGCGGACGGCCGCTCGACGGTCGATACCAGCCTGATCACGGGCGAGAGCCTGCCGCGGACGGTCGGCCCCGGTGAGACGGTCTACGCGGGCACGCTCAACCTCGATGCACCGCTGAAGTTGACCGCCTCGGCGGCGGGGGCGGACACGCTCATGGCCGAAGTGCTCCGCCTGCTCGAACTGGCCGAGCAGCGGCGGGCACGCTTCGTGGTCATCGCCGACCGGGTGGCATCGGTCTACGCGCCGGCCGTTCACCTGCTCGCCCTGGTCACCTTCCTGGGTTGGCTCGCCTTCGCTTCGGTCGGCTGGCAGGGCGCGCTGCTGGTCGCCGTCGCCGTGCTGATCGTGACCTGTCCTTGCGCCCTGGCGCTCGCGGTCCCGGCGGTCCAGGTGGCGGCGAGCGGCCGGCTCTACCGGCGCGGTATCCTGCTCAAGTCCGCGACCGCGCTGGAGCGCCTGGCGCAGGTCGATACCATCGTCTTCGACAAGACCGGCACCCTGACCCTCGGACGGCTCGCGCTGGCCGAGCCCGGTGAGGCCAAGGCCGAGTTCCGCGACAACCTGGCGCTGGCCGCCGGCATGGCCGCCCGCAGCCATCACCCCCTGGCCCGCGCACTGGTTCAGGCGTGTCCGGACGCGCCGCCGGTCGATGGGGTGACCGAACATGCGGGCCGCGGCCTTTCCGTCGCGCGCGACGACGGCGAAGTGCGGCTCGGCAGCCGGGCGTGGTGCGGCATCGAGGGACCGGGCGATCCAGCGCCCGAGCTGTGGCTCACCCGGCCCGGGCGGCCGGCCCAGCGCTTCCTGTTCAACGATCGGCCGCGGGCCGATGCCGGGCGGGTGATCGCGGCCCTGAGGCAACGCGGCTACGCCGTCGAGATGCTCTCGGGCGACCGCGAGGCCGTGGCTGCCGGTCTGGCCCGGCAACTCGGCATCGAAGCCTGGCGCGCCGAATGCAAGCCGGCCGACAAGGCGGCGCGGCTGGCGACCCTGGCCGAGCAGGGCCGCAAGGTCTTGATGGTCGGCGACGGCTTGAACGACGCACCCTCCTTGGCCGGCGCCCACGCCTCGCTCTCACCGGCCGATGGCCTGGACATCGCCCAGAGCGCGGCCGACGCGGTTTTTCAGGGCACCGATCTCGCCCCGGCGGTGGAGTTGCTTGAGACGGCGAAGCGCGCCGAGCGCCTGGTCTATCAGAACTTCGCTCTCGCCTTCCTGTACAACGCGATCGCCATACCCCTGGCCATGGCCGGACTGGTCACGCCCTTGCTGGCCGCGATCGCCATGTCGACCTCGTCCATCGCGGTAACCGGCAACGCCTTGCGCCTGGCGCGCGGCCGGATCAGGTTGCCGTGACCGGCCTTCTCTACCTCATACCCGCCGCGCTGTTCCTGGGCGGCCTCGGTCTCGCCGCCTTCTTCTGGGCCCTCAGGTCCGGACAGTTCGAGGACCTGGACGGCGCGGCGGAGCGCGTGCTTCTCGACGACGAGAACCATGAGCCCGACAACCGGAGGCACTAGTCGAAACGGCGAAACGCTCCCCGTCGATCAGGAGACGGTCGCCGCCTTTCTTTCAGATCCCGCGTCCTACGAGTTCGCGGTGGGATCGGTCGAACGGATCGACACCCACGCGTCCCTGGTCTTCCTGGCCGGTGACCGCGCGTACAAGCTCAAGCGCGCGCTCCGTTACCCTTACCTCGACTACAGCACCCTGGAACGGCGCCGGCAGTGTTGCATCCGCGAAGTGAGCCTGAACCGGCGGACCGCACCGGAGCTCTATCTGGGTGTATCGGCGGTCACCCGGAACCCAGAAGGCGGCTTGGCCCTCGGTGGCGACGGCCCGGCCCTAGAGTGGCTCGTGGTCATGCGGCGATTTCCGCAGGACCGACTGTTCGACGACCTCGGCCGGACCGGGCAGTTGACGCCTACCCTGATGACCGCCGTGGCCGATCGAATCGTCACGTTCCACGACGCAGCCGAACAGTTCCTGCCGGGATCGGCCGACAGGTCCGACCTGGACGAGGCTGCCCGCAGGTTCGGCGGCCGGGCGGACCACGGCGGACGCGCCGGGCTGTCGCGGGTGGTCGATGAGACCCTGGCGGGGCTGGCGGAGCAGCCGGCACTGTTCCCCTCGCCAGCGCTGAAGGACCTGGCCGAGGCGGCTTGGGCCGAGCTGACCCGCGTCGGGGTCCTGCTGGACGAACGGCGCGAAGCGGGTTTCGTGCGCCGCTGCCACGGCGACCTGCACCTGAAGAATATATGCCTGATCGACGGCGCGCCGCGGCTGTTCGACGGCATCGAGTTCAACGACGACCTGAGCGTCATCGACACGCTATACGATCTGGCTTTCCTTCTGATGGACCTGGAGCACCGTGGCCGGCGGACGTTGGGCAACATCGTGCTCAACCGCTATCTGCGCAGCGGCAACCAGGTCTCCGGGCTGACGGCTCTACCCCTGTTCCTCGCAGCGCGCGCCCTGGTGCGCGCCATGGTCAATGCCAGCGCGGCCGAGCTTGAAGAAGAGGACGAGACGGCGGGCGGCCCAGGCAGCGTCCCACCCGAAGCCTTCCGCAGCGAAGCGGCGGCCTATTTCGACGAGGCCTCCGCGTTCCTGGCGCCTCCAGGCCCCTGCCTGGTCGCGGTCGGGGGGCTCTCGGGCAGCGGCAAGTCTTCCTTCGCGCGGGCGCTCGCACCCGATCTGGGAGCCGCCCCAGGCGCCTTGATCCTGCGCAGCGACGTCTTGCGCAAGCAGCTGTTCGGCGTAGCCGACGAGGTCACGCTCCCCGAGGAGGCCTATCGGTCCGAAGTCTCGAAACGAGTCTACGATGAGCTGCGACGAAGGGCCCGGACCGCCCTGGCCGCCGGACATGCCGTTGTGGTCGACGCCCTGCACAACCGGCCCGATGACCGCGCCGCGGTGGAGGCGGTCAGCCGGGACCCAGAATTGTCAGCGAGCGCGCAAAGGGGCGGCGCCGTGCCCTTCCACGGCTTCTGGCTCGACGCGCCGCCGAAAACGCTCAGAGAGCGCGTCGCGGAGCGTCAGCGCGCCCGCGGCGACGCGTCGGACGCAACCCTCGAAGTGCTCGAGAAGCAGCTCGCGCAAGCGCCGGGAGAGCTCGCCTGGCGGCGCCTCGACGCGACGCGGAAACCGCAAGCCCTGGCCGCCGAGGCCCTCAGCGCAGTGCGCGGCTAGATCCAGAACTTTTCCCGGACGGTCACGTTCCGGTCGCCGTCGGGCGCCTCTACGACCAGTTCGCTGCCGGCATCCCAGTAGTCGCGCTCGATCATTGCGATCGCCACGTTGGTCTTGAAGTCGGGTGACCAGGCGGCGGAGGAGACGCGGCCGGCCACCTTCCCGTCGCGGTCCTTCACCGGCCAGAAGTAGCCGACCCCCGGCACTGCCGGTCCGTCGATCTCCACCGGGCGTACCTGCCGCGACGGCTCGGTCTGCTGCGACAAGGCGCCGTGACCGAGGCAGGCCGTCGCCCGCTCCAGCTTGCAGAATCTGCCCAGCCCGGCCTCGAAGGGCGTGTGCTCCCGGGTCATGTCGCTGCCGTAGGACAGGAGGCCGCCCTCGATCCGTTCGATGCCGTTCGGACAGCCGGGCCGGACGTTGAGGTCTTCGCCGGCCTCGAAGAGCTGGTCCCACAAGGCCTCGCCGTACTCCGTCCCATCGAGATAGAGCTCGAAGCCGCCCTGAACCGACCAGCCCGACCGGGCGATGACCATCTGCTTGCCCTGCACCGATACCGGCTTGTGCCGGAAAAAACGGGTCGCCACGATTTCCTCGCCGAACACCCGGCGCACCAGCTCGTCGGCCTTGGGACCCTGGATCGCGAGCGGCGACACGTCCGGCTCGAAGACCTGGACATCGAGTCCGAACCCGCTGGCCAGGCCCTTGAAATAGAACAACGCGTCGCTGTCGGCGAGCGAGACCCAGTAGCGCTCCTCCGCCAGCTTGAGCAGCACCGGGTCGTTGAGCATGAGGCCGGCGCTGTCGACCATGGGGATGTAGTAGCATTGGTCGTCCGCCATGCCCGACAGGTCGCGCGGCGTCGTCATCTGCACCAGCTTGCGGGCGTCCGGTCCGGTGATCTCGACCTGCCGCTCGCAGGCCACGTCCCAGACCTGGACCGCCGACTTCAGGTGGGCATAGTCCTCGGCCGGAGAGCGGTACCACTGGGCCAGCAGCATGTGGTTGTAGACCGTGTAGGCCTTGACCCCGGCCTCTTCCACCTTGCGGGAGAAGGGCGTCCGGCGCAGACGGTTGGACGGCTGAAGGATGAAAGACGACACGCGGGACACTCCCTTGGAAGACGGTCGAATGCTGCGGCTCTCTGATGCGCGATGAGGCCGGTCAGGTCAATCGGTGACTTAGGGTGGCCCGGCAAAAGACCGGGCGTTCCCGGTCGCCGTAGTGGTTGATCGGCCTCTGAAAAGCCGTTAGACCGACCCCGCGGTTCGAGATACGGCAAACTGCGCAGAGGAAAGACTTGTCAGACCAGTCCCCCTTGGTGAGCGTTCTGATCGCCTCTTACAACCACGCGGATTTCATCGGCGAAGGGATTGAGAGCATTTGGGCGCAACCCCACCGGAACGTCGAGATCATCGTGGTTGACGACGGGTCCTTGGACGGCTCGGTCAGTCTGCTCGAAGACCTGCGCGACCGCTCACCTCTGCCGTTTCACTTGATTGTGAACCCCAAGAACATGGGCGTTACGCGCACCCTGAACGTGGCCCTGTCCAAAGCAAAGGGCGAACTGGTGACGGCCCTGGGATCCGATGACAAGTTCGCGCCGGACCGCTTCGGTGCCCAATTGGCGGCGTTCCGGGAGAACCTAGCCCTGAAGGCGGTGTTCGGCGAGTGCCAGACCCTGCGCGAAAACGCCTTGGCCGAGATTACCGGGCCGAAGCGCAAGGGTGAGGTGCTGGCGCAGGACCCTCAGCGGATCCTACATGGTCTCTACACACACAAGAGCCCTTTTTTCATCCAGGCGGCGCTTCTGAAGACTGCTTTCGTAAGAGAGATCGGCGGTTTCGACGAGGCACTGTTGTCGGACGACTGGCCCTTGGTCATCCGAATCTTCGAGAACGTGAAGGATAAAGGGGAGTACGCCTACGTCCCCGACGTGGTGTCCTACTACCGCGAACACCAAAAGAATTCCTACAAGAACTTCGACAGGCACTCGCAGCTGAAACTTCAGGTGATCGATAAATACACGCCTGAGAACCTGAAACGCGAGGCCTACGCCAACGTTCACTACATCATCTCGCGCTGGGCTCTCGACGCCAAGCTCTATGGCAAAGCCTTGCATCACTTCTATCAGTCGCAACGGTCCGGCCTGAACTTCGGCAGAATGCGGTTCATCACCAAGTTTATGCGCGTGTTAGCATCCAACGCTTTCCGAAATCGGACGCGGTCGGACTCCATCCAGAATGGAAAAAATGGGAACAGGCACCTCGGAGTATCTTGAATGGTAGAAACCTGGCGCCTCAAGGAATTCCCCTTTCCTAACGTTCCGTCAGGCCGGAGTTAGACTAGACTCTAGGGGGAATGATTTCAGCCCCCACCGCACAAACCTGCAGGGTATTGGAGACGCCATGGACTTGCGCAAGAAGATCACGAAGTTGAGGCGCAGACTCAACCCGGTCGATCTCACCGACTATGGCAAGGCCTACAATCGAATGGTCGGTGACCTTCTCTTTCGGCACGGGCATGACGACGCCATGAAGATTGCTGTTGGCGGCGTCGAGGCCTACGACGAAATGGGCCTCATGGAGAGGGAGATCCTGATTAAGGCAGGTTTGAAACCCAACCACTACCTCGTCAATGTAGGCTGCGGTTCCGGCCGGCTGGAATTGGCGCTTCGGGACTACCTTACTGGCCCACTCCTCGGTACCGATGTTGTTCCTTCATTGTTAGAGCACGCACGAACCTCATGTCGGCGGTCCGACTGGAGATTTGTTCAAGTTGAAAGTGTCGTTATCCCCCTCGAAAACGAGCAGGCGGACATGGTTTGCTTCTTCTCCGTACTTACGCACACATTGCATGAAGACAGCTTTCGCTATCTCTGCGAAGCGTCACGCGTCTTGAGATCGGGCGGACGCGTGGTCATGTCGTTCCTTGAATTTGCCAGCCCGCCACTTTGGCGTGTATTCGAGGAGTCCGTAAGTTCCCGCGCTAAGGGCAATCTCAAACAGCACAACCAATTCATCAGCCGCGACGCGATTCACGCTTGGGCCCACCATTCAGGCTTTGAGGTTGTCACGATTTACAAGAGTGACGACCCGGAAGGTGATGTAGGTTTCGGCCAATCTGTCTCTGTGCTCGAGAAGGCTTAGCCAAGCAGCGCGTCTCCGCCACCAAGGAGGGTCTATTCTGCGGGACATCAAGAATAGTGCATGGAACAGGCTGCCGATCACTTGGGTCCGTTGAGCTGCCATTGCGATTGGGCGAACCAAAGATCAAATGAACACGATGAAAAGCGAGAGAGCATCAAGGCAGGAATAGAGGATTTGAGAGGCTGTTTCCGTGAACCGCGATACATCTTCACCCTTCGGTATCTATCAAATACATTACAAGCCTGCACTCCGCAGATACTTGGATCCTGCCTTCATTCCCTACGAAAACTTCAAGAATGAGCGACCGGAATGGCGGGAGTTTCATATTTTTCGAAAAGAATGGCTCGCAGGAACCATGGACCGCCACAGCTATACGGGATTTTTTAGCTGGAAGTTTCGGCAGAAAGCGCAGATTGAAGGCCAGTCATTGCTCGACTTTGCCAGAGCCAATCGAGGAGCAGATTGCTACTTCCTAAACCCCTTCCCGTTTGCACTCATTGAATATCAGAATGTCTGGCTTCAGGGTGAGTATTGCCATCCTGGTCTCATAGCGACTACTGAAGAAATTTTCCGAAAACTTGGTTACAACACGCAACTATCTCAAGAAATTCATGGCAGTGATGTCGCCTGTTATTGCAATTTCTGGTTCGCCACACCGAAGTTCTGGAATGCTTACATGAAGTTCTGCCTTCCAGTGTACGACTACATCGAAAACAAGGCATCCGAGGAAGAACGCTCCGTTCTTTGGGCTCAAGCGGATAAGAAGTCTGACGCGACCATGGTGCCTTACATTTTCGAAAGACTCTTCACACAATTTATTTCGACCGAACCGCCTTTCGAAGTCCGACCTTTTTCCTATTCCACTGAACACTTCCAGCAGCGTTTTCACGAACACTTTAATGATTTCTATCGAGAGGCAGAAATTCTGAAGAAACTTGAACGCGAAAGAGATAATCAAGAGCTTCTAATCAAAATGAGGGAACGCAAAGAATCTGCGATCCTCAAGTGCAAGACTCTCGTTAAGCAGAGAAGAAAAGAAGTCAAAGGCGGGAGAATACGAGAAGCCTGGAACCGTTTTCTCGGAGTGCCGCCCGGGGTGTTGCCGCCCTGAACCTCAGGTCAAAAAAGGTAGTTCACGCATTAGATCGGCCGTGAACCCCGGCTGCTCATTATGACGCAATTGTTTAACTGCCAGCAACTCAGGCCGTCCTCAAGTCCTTTCGCTGGCTACTTGCACCAGGTAGGCACCGTAGGTGCTCTTGGCCAGCGGTTCCGCCAGGGCGATGAGCTGCTCGCGGGAGATGTAGCCCATGCGGAAGGCGATCTCCTCGACACAGGCGATCTTCTGCACCTGGCGGTGCTCGACGACGCGCACGAAGTCGGCGGCCTCGCCGATCGAATCGACCGTGCCTGTGTCGAGCCAGACGTAGCCGCGCCCCATCTTCTCGACCTTCAGGCTGCCGCGTTCGAGATAGACCGCGTTGACGTCGGTGATCTCCAGTTCGCCGCGTGCCGAAGGCTTGATCGAGGCCGCGATGTCGAGCACGTCATTGTCGTAGAAGTAAAGCCCCGTGACCGCCCAGTGCGATTTCGGCTTCTTGGGCTTCTCCTCGATCGAGATGGCCGTGCCCTCGTCGTCGAACTCGACCACACCGTAGCGCTCCGGGTCGCGCACGGCATAGGCGAAGACCGTGGCGCCCCGCTCGAGGCCGGCCGCCCGGCGCAGCTGTTCCGGCAGGGTGTGGCCGTAGAAGATGTTGTCGCCCAGCGCCAGCGCGCAGGCGTCCTTGCCGACGAAGTCGCGGCCGATGATGAAGGCCTGCGCCAGGCCTTCCGGCTTTGGCTGAACCGCGTAGCTCAGCGCCATGCCCCACTGCCGCCCGTCGCCCAGCAGGCCTTCGAAGGCGTCGCGGTCCTGGGGCGTCGTGATGATCAGACACTCGCGAACCCCCGCCAGCATAAGGGTGGACAGGGGATAGTAGATCATCGGCTTGTCGTAGACCGGCAGCAGCTGCTTGCTGACCGCGAGCGTGATCGGGTAGAGCCGCGTACCGGCGCCGCCCGCCAGAATGATTCCCTTCATGACCGCACTTTCAGTTCGTCGCTTCCATGGATGTGCCGCACAACGCCCGGATCACTTCCGCCAGGGCCTCCTGCCAGGGGCGCATCGTGACGCCGAAGCGGGACTCCAGCTTGTCGCATGCGAGGGTGGAGTTGGCCGGGCGCGTCGCCGGCGTCGGGTACTCGGCCGTGGTGATCGGAGTGACGCGCGGTGTCCGGCCGAGGCTCGGTGCGGCCAGCCGCACGATCTCCTCGGCGAAGTCGTGCCAGGTGGTCACGCCGGCATTGGTGCAGTGATAGGTGCCCCAGGGCGATGCCCCGCCCCCACCCTCCTCCACACGCGCGGTCTGCGCCGCGACCGTGGCGATCGCCGCCGCCAGGTCGGCCGCCGAGGTCGGCGAGCCTTGCTGGTCCGCCACGACCCGCAGTTCGTCGCGTTCTGCCGCCAGGCGGAGCATGGTCTTCACGAAGTTCCCGCCCTGGATGCCATAGACCCAGGCCGTGCGCAGGATGACGTGCCGCGGCAGGGCGGCCCGCAGGACCTCCTCGCCCGCCGCCTTGCTGCGGCCGTAGACGCCGAGCGGCCGCACCGGATCGGTCTCCAGGTAGGGCGACGCCTTGGCGCCGTCGAAGACGTAGTCGGTCGAGATATGGATCATCGCGGCGCCGGTACCCGCGCAGGCCTCGGCCAGGTAGCCGACGGCCTCGCGGTTCACGCGTTCCGCGGCCGCCGCCTCCTCCTCCGCCCGGTCGACGGCGGTATAGGCAGCCGCGTTGATCACCACGTCGTAGCCTTCGGCCAAGGTCGCCTGGACGGCGTCACGGTCGCAGACGTCCAGTGCCGACCGGCTCCGGCCCTCGACCAGGACGTCGCCGGGCCAGCTCAGGCGCAGCAACTCGCTGCCGACCTGCCCGCCGGCGCCGGTCACCAGGATGCGCAGAGGGTCAGCCACCTTGCCCCGAGGCCTTCTTGCCGGCCGCCGCGAGCCCGAGGCGTTCGCCCGCGTAGCGTCCCGCCAGGATCGGCTCCCACCACCAGCCGTTGTCGAGGTACCACTGGACCGTCTTCTCGATCCCGCTTTCGAAGCTCTCCTGGGGCCGCCACCCGAGCGTCTGCTCGGCCTTGGAGAAATCCATCGCATAGCGGCGATCGTGGCCGGGGCGGTCGGGCACGAAGGTGATGAGGTCCCGGTGGCGGCCCTCTTGCCGTGGCCGGTGCCGGTCCAGGATATCGCAGACCGTGTGGACCACGGCGAGGTTGGTGCGCTCCGCGTCGCCGCCGATGTTGTAGCTGTCGCCGGGCTCGCCGCGCTCCATCACGGCTTGCAGGGCGCGGGCGTGGTCCTCCACGTAGAGCCAGTCGCGCACCTGGGACCCATCGCCGTAGACCGGGATGGCCTCGCCCCCCAGGCACTTCATGATGATCAGCGGGATCAGCTTCTCGGGGAAATGGAACGGCCCGTAGTTGTTCGAACAGTTGCTGAGCACTACCGGCAGGCCGTAGGTGCGCGCCCAGGCCCGGACGAAGTGGTCCGCCGCCGCCTTGCTGGCCGAATAGGGCGAGCTCGGCTGGTAGGGGCTGTCTTCCGTGAAGGCGCCGGTCTCGCCCAGGTCGCCGAAAACCTCGTCGGTCGAGACGTGGTGAAAGCGGAAGGCCGCGGCATCGGGCCCTTCGAGACCGCGCCAGTAGTCCAGGGCGGCGATCAGCAGGGAGACGGTGCCGACCACGTTGGAGTGGACGAAGACCTCGGGACCGTCGATCGAACGGTCGACGTGGGACTCCGCGGCCAGATGCATGACGGCGTGGGGCCGGAAGTCCGCGAAGGCCTGGCTCATGCGCTGACGGTCGGCGACGTCGGCCTGCAGAAAGCGATAGCGCGCGTTGTCGGCTACGTCGCGCAGCGAGTCGAGGTTGGCCGCGTAGGTCAGCTTGTCGATATTGAGGACCTCGAAGCCGGGTTGCGAGAGCAGGTGGCGGACCACCGCCGAGCCGATGAATCCCGCGCCGCCGGTGACGATAACGCGTTTCACTTGGATCTCTTCCTTTCAGTCATGGTGGCCGGTCGGCTCAGAACGGCAAGGTCGCCGCGATCTCGCGCAGGCGGGGTAAGGCCCGGTCCTTGTCGGACAGAACTGCCTTCCCCGGCTCGACCGGCCAATCGATTCCCAGATCGGGATCGTTCCACTGAACACCCCCCTCGTGGTCCGGCGCGTAGAGCGCGCTGACCTTGTAGAGCACTTCGGTATCGGGTTCCAAGGTGCAGAAGCCGTGCGCGAAGCCGACCGGGACGAAGATCTGGTTCCAATCCTTGGCGCTGATCACCCAGGAGACGTGCTGCTTGTAGGTCGGCGACTCGCGACGCAGGTCGACCACCACGTCGAAGACCGCACCGCGGACCACCCGCAGAAGCTTTGCCTGGGCGTAGGGCGGCGTCTGGAAGTGGAGACCGCGCACCACGCCCACCTCGCGGGACAGGGAGTGATTGTCCTGAACGAAGGTCTCGTCGATGCCGGCCGCGGAAAGGGCCGCACTGTTGTAGGTCTCGGAGAAGAAGCCGCGCTCGTCGCCGAACTTTTTCGGCTCGAGGATCTTGACCTCCGGTATCCTGGTTTCGCGAACCTGCACGACCCGATCCCCTATGCCTGAGGCGCCGCCCGGCGCCCGATTCCGGCCCCGGCTCCCGTGCCGAAGCTTTGGACATCGTCCCGATGGGCCGCCGCCCCGCTCAGCTCGCCGAGGACCGACCTCAGGATATCCTCGCGTCGGGACGCCACCGAAGGCCCGCTGAACTCGCTCTCGATCGCGGCCCGGCCCAACGCAACCCGGCGCCGGGCTTCCTCCGGCCGGGAGAAGATCGCCGCCAGGGAGGCCGCCCACTCGTCCCCATAGAGCGCGGCCTCGAGCGGCGCCAGAGACGCCGACATGGTCGCCGCCACGGGCACGCCGAGGGAGAGCGCGAGGGTCGAGCGGTTCGACGACTTCGCCAGACTGAAACTGTTGGCGCGATTCGGAACGACGACAGCGTCGGCGCTCTGGATGCAGGCGAAGATGCCGAACGGGTGCCACGCGCGGTAAGAGGTCGGGAAGCCGGCCGGGACGATCTCTTCGCGGAACCTCTTGCGACTGTTGCTGACGACGAGCAGCTCGATGGCCGTCTCCCGATTGACCTTTTCCAGCTCGGGCAGGATGTCCGCCAGCGCGGAGAGGCCCGCCTCCGACTGGCGCCCCGCCTGGCCGAACCAGACGATCCGCTTTCGGTCCGGCACGCGCCGCGGCGGCGGCACGGGCGGGACGCGGTGCCAGACTCCCCGGAAGTTGCCGCAGAGGATCTCCCACCAGCCGTGGGCGATCCGTTTGAAGGTCTGCCACGGGGGGCTGACACGCAGGCCCTGGATGTCGCGGCGCCAATCTTCGATGTCGTAGGCGGCGCGGGTATCGGTTTCGGTTTCGATCGGGTCGGGAACGACGTGGATCGGGATGTCCGGCCTGAGATGCGGCCGGATCAGATCGATCATCGCCGGACTCGCGACCGTGAACGCAAGGCAGATCTGGGAGAGCTCCTGGATGTTGCGGCGCTGGCGCTCGATCTTCGGCCCGCTGTCGCGCTCCGCGAAGAAGTTGTCGGTCAGATCGTAGATCACCGCGACGCCCGCGCCGGCCGCTTCGCGGGCGAGCGCCACGTCGTTGTCGCGGCAGCTCTTGACCAGGATCAGGGCCGCCACCTTCGACCAGTCCCTCACGCTCTCGTTCCGGAACAGAACCAGCGACTCCCAGCCGAGGTCTCTCAGATAGGGGATCTGCAGCAGACAGCGGTAGCGCAGGCTCGCGTAGTACGGACGCTGGCCCGCGGTCTTCCAGACGATCAGGCGCCGGGCCGAGCGGGATACCGCCGGCCCGCCGAGCGACTCGCCGTGCAAGGGCTGGTTTTCGGAGGTGCTGTGCTTCACCGGCGCCGCCGCGTTACCGTATCCTCGACTACGAACTCCGCCCGGGCCTGCCGTCGCGGAGAGTGGACCCGCCCTCTCCCCTGACGACGGGCCCCGGAAGGGGCCTCGCCAATTTCCGGCGGTTTGTAATCCAGGCGGCATGAGGCCGCAAGGGACAAGCCTCAAGCGGCCGGCCGGCTCACCCTGGCCGGCGGCCTTGTCCTAGTTGGCTTTCCGGACCGCGTCCAGGCAGTCCTGCGCCTGCGGGAGGGTATAGTCGCCCTCGTAGGGCAGTATCTTCTCGATCAGGCAGTTCATGCCCTCGAGCGCCGGCTCGACGTCGCACTTGGCGGTCCCGAGGAGCTGCATGGCCGAGCTTGCCTGAATGACGCGGCGGCCGCCGTCGCCCTGGCGCGTATGCTCGTGAATCAGCCGGCCCAGGCTGTCGATCGCCGCCAACTGGAAGAAATAGCAGGCGTCGCGCCCTGGCTCGGCCGCCCGGGCGCGCTCCGCCGCCGCCCCGCCGATCAAGACAAGAACCAATGTCAGGGCGATGCGAAACATGGGACTCTCCTAGGCAGACTTCGACGGGACCTCGACACGATAGAATATGGAGTACAGCACCGGCACAAGGACCATCGTGATGACGGTGCCCGCGGTCAGGCCGGCCATGATCGTGATCGACATGCCGACCCAAAAGACGTCCTGGAGCAAGGGGATCACGCCGAGCACGGTGGTCGCCGCGGCCAGGACGACCGGGCGCAGCCTGGAGACGGCGGCGTTGACGACGGCATCGTAGGGGATGCTGCCCGCGGCGCGTTCGCGGTTGACCTCGTCGAGCAGGACGATGGCGTTCTTGATCATCATGCCGGCCAGGCTCATGGCGCCGAGCAACGCGACGAAGCCGAAGGGTACCTGGGTCGCGAGCAGCGCCGGCGCGATCCCGATGAAGATGAAGGGGATCGCCATCAAGATCACCAGGGGTGGGCGATAGGCATTGTACAGATAGACGACGATGAAGAGGATGATGACGACCACCGGGATGATGCCGGGGATCAGGGATTTCTGGGCATCCGCCGTGGACTTGAGCTCACCGTCCCAGAACAGCTCGTAGCCCGGCGGCAGCTCGATCTCCTCGAAGGCCTTGGCGACCTCCGCATAGAGGGTCGGAAAGGTGACGCCGTTGGGCGAGGCCTGGACGGTGTTCGCGCGCCGCCGCTGATAGCGGATGATGATCGGGTCTTCCCACCGGAAGGCGACGTCGTCGGCCACCTGGGCGAGCGCGACGGTACCCGTCGAGAGCGCCGAGGACACCTGGAGGACGTCCAGAGCGCCGATGTTGCTCCGTTCGTTCTCGACCAGACGCAGCTTGATGGGGATAAGGCTGTCGCCCTCGCGGTAGAGACCGACGTCGAGGCCGTCGTAGGCCCGCTTGGTGGAATCGGCGATCGCCACCCTGCTGATATCGGCCCAGCGCGCCCGGGCGTCGTTGTAGACGATCTCGACCCGCCGCACCCGGTTGCGCATGTCGGTGCGGATCTCCTTGGCGAGCGGTGTGCCCTCGAGGATCGACTTGCCTTTGTCGCCGAGTTCCCGCAGGACGGCCGGGTCGGCTTCCGCCGGGCCGCTGAACCGCGCTTCGAATTTCCAGGTGTCGCTGGGTCCCAAGCCATAGAGCCGGACGCGGGTCAGAGCCTGGGCCACGTTATCGTTCATCCAGGGCTCGAGGTCCGCGACCACGTCGGGCACGTCGCCGCCGCTCTTGGTGTTGATGATCAGGTTTGCATAGGTCTCGTAGGGGAACTCTGACTCGACCGGCAGGTAGAAGCGCGGCGGTCCCTGGCCAATGAAGACGCTGACGCTCTCGACCCGCTCGTCCTCCAGAATCCTGGCTTCGATGGCTTTAAGGTCCTCGCTGACAGTCTGCGTCCGCGTCCCCTCGGGCGCCCAATAGTCGACCAGGAACTGGGGCCGTGCCGAGTCCGGAAAGAACTGCTGCGGCAGGCCCTGGAAGGCGAAGAGAGCCAAGACCAGCAGACCGACCATCAGCCCGAAGAAGGGGAAGCGGTTCCGGATGGAGAAGCCCAGGAAGCGCCGGAAGGCGCCGTAGAAGCGGCCGCCGCCGGCAGCCTGCTGATCGGGCGAAGAGGCCGGGATCAGGTCGAGGCACTGGACCGGGGTGAAGACCATCGCGACCAGCCAGCTGAACAGCAGGGCGATGCCCACGACGGTGAAGAGATCGGCGCAATACTCGCCGGCGTCGTCGAGCGAAGCGAAGATCGGGTAGAAGGCCATGACCGCGATCACCGTGGCGCCGAGCAGCGAAAAGGCCGGCAGGTTCGCCGCCTCGATGGCGGCCTTCGTCCGGTCCATGCCCTTTCCGATGCGGACCGCGAAGCCGTCGGCGATGACGATGCAGTTGTCCACCATCATGCCGAGGGCGATCACGAGGGCCCCCAGGGACATGCGGTGCAGGTCGATGCCGAACACCGCCATGAACACCAGCGTCCCCGCGATGGTCAGGATCAGGCCCGAGCCGATGATCACGCCCATGCGCCAGCCCATGGGTATGGTCAGCACGACCAGCACGATGATCACCGCCTGCAGCAGGTTGAACATGAAGCCCTTGATCGAGCTGTTGACCACATCGGACTGCCAGGAGATCTGGTGCACCTCGATACCGACCGGCAGGTCCTGGATCAGTTCGTCCAGGCGCTTGTCGACCGCGGCGCCGACATCGACGATGTTCGAGCCCTCGACCCCGGCCATGGCGATCGCGATCGCCGGCTTGCCGTTGTGACGCATGATCGTCCTGGGCGGCTCCAGATAGCCGGGATTGATCGTGGCGAGGTCCTTCACCTTGATCAGTTGTTGAAACCGCTGGGCCCCGCCTTCCGGACGCTCCGGCGCCGTGGTGCCGGACACCCCTTCTCCAACCAAGCGAACGGTCGTGGTCGCCAGATTGGCGGCGATCGTCAGCTCGCCGATCTCCTCGGCCGACCGGAAGCTGCCGGTAGGCGAGACGCGAAACCTTTGCTCGGTGGAATCAACGCTGCCGGCGTCAACCACCATGTTCTGCTGGCCAAGGGTCAGCGCCGCATCTGCCGGCGTCAGGCCGAGCTGTGAGAGCTGCTGCTGGGAGATGTCGACATAGACCACCCGGTCGCGCACACCCCAGAGCTCGACACGCGCTACGTCCTTGACAACGCTCAGCTCCTTCTTGAGGAACTTCGCGAACTCCTCCTGCTCGGCGTAGGTGAAGCCGCTGCCCGTCACCGCCAGGAGGAAGCCATAGACGAAGCCCCAGTCGTCGGCGATCTGTGGCTCCCCCGCGCCGGGCGGCAGAAAGGGACGCGTGTCGTTGATCTTGCGGCGCATCTCGTCCCAGACCTGCGGCAGGCGATCGGCGAAGTACTCGGACTTGATGTCGACCCGGATGATCGAGAGACCGGCCCGGGAGATCGAGTAGAGCTCGTCGAGCTGGGGCAGTTCCTGCAGGGCGACCTCGAGCCGGTCCGTGACCTCCAGCTCGACCTCCTCCGGGCTGGCGCCCGGATAAGAGGTAACGATGGCCGCGGTCTTGACCGTGAAGGTCGGGTCCTCGAGCCACCCCAGCGAGAAAAAGCTGCCGACTCCGCCGCAGAGCAGAAGGACGGCCAGGAAGTAGGTGACGGCGCGCTTCTGGATCGCGATTTCCGGGAGAGACATTGTGCCAGCCCTCAAGGTTCGATCATGGGAAGAAGCGCACCTTCTGTCCCTCTCTCAGGTACTCGACACCGGCGATCACGATCCATTCGCCGGGCTGCACCCCCTGGACGCGCACGCCGCGATTGGTGGTCTCGGTCTTCTGAACCTCACGTGCAACCACCCTCATCTCGGCCTCGTCGACCACCCAGAGGTAGTCCTTCTCCCCACCCGGATTGTGGATCGCCGAGAGAGGCACTTCGTGGCCCTCGAGCCGATCTTCCGGCGGCAGCTCGAAACGGTTCGCGATCGACCGCCCGGCCATGCCGGGCAGCACCTTGAAGTCCTCAGGCTGGTCCATGATCAGGTTGACATCGAAGGATCGCGTCGTCTCCGAGGCCTCGCTCTTGATCTCCTTGATCTGGGCCGGCAGGGGCCGGCCGGGAAATGCGTCGAACTCGACCGTGATGTCCCGGGCATAGGGTGCCAAGGAGATCAGCGATTCGGGGATCGAGACCCAGAACTCGATCTGGGATGCGTCGACGATCCGCGCGATAGGCTGCTTGGCCAGCACTTCCTGGAAGTTCTCGACGAATCTCTCGGTGACCACGCCGTCGAAGGGCGCAAGCAAGGTCGTGTAGGACAGATCGAGTTCGGCGCGCTTAAGGGCCGCCTGCGCCGCGTTCACGGAAGCCCGAGCGGCCAGGGCCGTTGCCCGCACGGTGTCCACGCGGGCCTTGGTGACCCAGCCCTTGGCCAAGAGCTCTGACTGGCGGTCCAGCTCCAACTGGGTGCGCTCGCGCACCGCCAAGGCCTGGGACACCTCCGCCTTCCGTCGATCGACCTCGGCCTCGAAGGTCGAGGTGTCGAGCTGGGCGATGAGATCGCCCTTTGCGACCTCCATCCCGACGTCGATGGGCCGCTCGATCAGCTGACCCGAGACTCGGAACGAGGCATTGATCTCCTGCGTCGCCGCCGCGCGCCCCGGGAAGTAGCGCTTCACGAAAGCTTCGACGTCCTGCACCTTCATGGCGCGGACGGGCCGGATCACCTCTGCCGCCTCTCGCTGCTCCTCGCATCCACTGAGCGTCATCGCCAGCAGTGGCGGAATCAGGACCAAAAGCCGTCTCATTCCGTGGAGTCTCAACATCGTTACTCTACGCTCCCTGCAACGCTTTGCGGTTACGATAGCAGACCAGATGCCCTCAGTCGTGCGGTGTCAGCCGGGAGTCCTTGGCGACCTCGGGCGGCCGGTGCGGGAACTTGGCGATCCGTCCCATGTGTTGCCTGAGCGTCATCTGGATCGGTGCCACGGCGAAGAGGCCGCCGTAGAGCGCCCCGAATTTCTCGCCCGGATCCCGCTTGATATTGTAGAAATCCATGCCCGGTAGGCCGCCCTGCGCCGCCTTGATGTGAACCTTGAAGTCCTGATAGCGCAGCGCGCCGAGGACCCCGCCGCTGTAATACGAGATGAAGTTGCGCCGGGAGTGCCCCTCGCCGTTCAGAAAGAGCGAGGTCTGGTCGACACCGTCGGTAATCCGGTCGCTCGGTATCTTGTCCAGCACGCCGCCCAGCCTAGCCGCCGTGGTGAAGAGGTCGGTCACGTGCATCATGTCTATCGGATCCTGTCCGGGTTCGATCATCCCCGGCCACCAAGCCATAGCCGGCACACGCACGCCGCCCTCCAGGACATCACCCTTGGACCCTCTGAGTAGCGAATAGCCCGCTGTCGGCCAAAAGGCGTACATCGGTCCATTGTCGCTGATCCAGACCACCAGCGTATTCTCGGCGATCCCCTCTTGTTTCAGGGTATCGAGCAAGGACTGAACATGCTTGTTGTGCAGAACCATGAAGGAGGCTTGGCGGTTGGCCCGATCGACGCCTGGCGCCTTCAGGAACTCCTTGGACGCCGAGATCTGCAATGCGTAGGAGGCCCAATAAACGAAGAAGGGCTTGTCGGACTTCGCCCGATCCTTGATCCAGGCGTTGATTTGGCTGACCGACTCGTTCTCGAAGGCCTCTTGGCGCTCGGGGCCCAGGATACCCGCAACGCCCGCGATGGGCTTGCGGCCCTTGCCCTTCTCGCCGACATAGCCCGCGACCGAGAGGTCAATGCCGGTGCGCGCGAAATACTCCTCGTAGCCGGGGAAATCGGCGAAGGGGTAAGCCCCGCTCTCGTCCTCGAATGAAGCTTGCCACCAGTCGGGCGCACCGTTGAAGAGGCCGTAGTAGGCGTAGTCGAAGCCCTGGTTCTCCGGTGCGTGCTCGGGCAGATCGCCGAGATGCCACTTGCCCCACATGGCCGTGCTGTATCCGGCATCGGAGAGAAGTTCGGCGATCGTCACCTCGTCGGGCGAAAGGCCGTCTTCCATCCCCGGCCAGAGCACCGACAGCAAGCCGGTCCTAACGGGGTGCCGGCCGGTCATGATGGCGATGCGGGTCGGCGTGCAGGATGGCTCGGCATAGGCCGACCAGAAGCGCATCCCCTCGGAGGCCATCTTGTCGAGCGCCGGCGTCGGCGTGCCGCGATGCTTGCCGCCACCTTGCCAGCCGAGCTCGCCCCAGCCGATGTCGTCGGTCAGGATGTAGACGATGTTGGGCTTCTTGCCCGCGCGTTGCTCCAACGCGGCGAGCTTGGCATCGATCTCCTGATCTTGCCGGTCCCAGGCCTCCGCGTTGTTCGACTTGAACTGCAAATGCGGGCCATCGGCCTCGAAGGCTTCAGCCGTGGTTGAAGCGGTGCTGGCCCAGGCCACGACCACCAGCGCCGGTGCGATGGCGGCCAATATCGAACGAAGACCTCTCGATCGCTCCGTCATTGAAGTTCCCCTCCCCTAAGTGGTTACAACCATTCGCCAAAGCGAAATTCGTGACAAGCTGGCGACGGCGACCTTTTCCGCTCTGCCTTTCCCTTTCAGACCCTCCAGCTGCCCTCAAGAACATCGGTTGAAAAGCGATTATCGGTACAACCTCGCCCTCGCTAGTACAGGAATCGGACTCCGATTCCGCCACCCAGATCGTATGCGTCGGTATCCAATGCACTGTCGCCCACGAAAACCTCGCCATACAGCCCGATCTGCTCGGCAACCATCGTGCCGAGCTGCAATTCGAGCGTCTGGGAAAAGTCGTTGTCGTCATCGTGGTCGATGCTGGTCTTCAGGTCGGCCTTGGCCCATCCCTTGATGACGGGAAGCTTGCGAACATAGATCAGCCTTGGCCCGGTACTTCTGACTTCGTCGAAGCCGTCGTCTTCGGTGTAGGAGTGAAAGTACTGGACCAGCGTGATGATGAAGTCGTTCTCGGTGGGCAACCAGCCAATGCCCGTCAGCGCTGAAATCTGGTCCCTCCCCGTTCCGGTTCCCTCCCTGGACTTGCCCAGATCCTTGAGCCATTCGACTCCGAGCGCGAACTTCGCCTTGATGCCGAACGGCATGATCGGATGCAGGTAGATGGGCTTGAGGCTGAGTTCCCGGAGGCCGATCTCGTTGTCGCCCGACCGGTTGGTGCGCGTCCCGGTAAGCGTGTGGGTAAGCTTGAACTCGGGCAGGAACACATAGGAGCCCTCGGCTTCCACAACAGTCTCTTCGTTACCCTCTGTGAGATTGAAGTACCGGAGCTTGAGGTCCTGGAAGTTCACGGAAGCCGTCGGGTTTGACGCGGCGGCCCCGCCATCATCCGCATCCTCCGGGGGGTCGCCATGGGCTGGCCCAACCGCCAGCAGCAAGACCGCGAGCAAGAAAGCCGAGAGCCGGGGTGCCATTGTTCGCGCTCGTCTCATTCGGCTAGAACAGTTACGGAATGATCGGCGCAATCACGAAGCGGATCTCGCCCCGACACGGCAGTCACCACGCCATCTGATGTGACTCTTCATCGATACTTGCCTCCCTTCAGAACCATATCTTGCGACTCAGATGGTTGGGAGCCTTCGGGTCGCCGCTTTTCTCGTTCGCACCCCAGGCCTTGAATACTAATCGAAGGGAAGCGTGTCCTTGACGTGTATCAAGCAACCCGGCTCGTGGCCGCGCCCTCGATGCCGGGTGGGATTCGCTTCGGCGCGGCGAAGCGAATCCCACCGAGAAAATGTGGCCAATCACCGGCCACGGATGGGATGCGTGTAAAAGCCGTTCGATTCGGTATCGGCTTGAAAATCGAACTTCGTGCCGAACGCGTCGTGGCAATCGCCGCGGTCCATGGCGACCTCCGAGCCGTCGACGATCAGCTTGCCGGAGCCGCCCACGAGGCAGACCCGATAGACGTCGCCTTCCTGCAGATTCGCGATCGAGTGGGATTCCTGCGCGTTCGCATCGAAGGTGCCGTAGGTCCCTACTCCGGCGCGAAACGCGCTGCCCGATGGAAAGTCCGCTTGGGCCATGGCAACACTGGGGACTAGCAAGGCTGAAACGAAGATACAAACCTTGGCGATAACGCTGATTCGAAGCGGATCTAGTGGCATGTTTGTTCCTCCTCTTCCTGAATTGATTACCGGACACCATCCGTAAGGCGTATCCTGCCTCATTGGGGCGCGACGGGCGTCAGGGAACTAGTTCCCGGCGGATTCGACCCCGAGAACGACATCTTTTGCGTCGCCGTAAATCTTGAGCCACGTCTCGACCATTTCCTTCGTTTCGGGCCGCAAGTTCTCCACGTCTTCGTATGGCATTCCCCTGTCAGCCGGTCGGTCGGGCCATTTGTCTTTCATCCTCAAATGCTGCACGCGCATGCGGACGAAAGGAGTTCCGGTCCAAACGCCTGCTGATTTCAGCGGATGCTCTTCGCGTGGGTCCCAGTAGAGGTTGAACACCTGGGCCAAAGCCGGATTGACGCTTGGCGGAGGCCAATGGATTTTCATCTGTTGTTTGACGGTCGCCGTGAGCTGATCCATCTCGTAAAGATGGACATAGTCGCGTCGCCCATGGGTATCGCCCTTCAAGAGCAGAGGAAGCTGATCGACGCCGTCGATGATCCGGTCACGCGGAATACCATCGGTTGCACGAGCGAGGCGGGCGAAAGTGGTATAGAGATCCGTCACGTGGATCATGTCGCCGACGATCGAGCCATCCTCGATCACTCCCGGCCACCAGGCAAAGGCGCCGACCCGAACGCCCCCTTCGAGTGTCTGGCCTTTGACACCCCGGAAGAGCCAGTCGGTGTATCCGCCTTCCGGCATCACCTGCTTGAACGACCCGTTGTCGCCCATGACGACGACCAGCGTATTTTTGGCAATGCCCAACTTCTTGATCTCGGCCATGATTTCGCCGATGTAGCCATCGAGGATGTGCATGGAATCAACCATGCGGCCACCGTTGGGCGTCAGGAACTCATCCCGCTCACGTAGGACGGCGATTGGGATCTGCGGCCAGTAGTTCAGATAGAAGGGCTGCTCCCCCTGGGCCATGTCGCGCAGCGCCTGCAGCGCTTGTTTCTGATAACGCTCGTTGACTTTGCGGTAGTAGTCGCCGGTCAGTTCCTCGCCAGGCTTGATACCCCACTCACGCAGCTTTCCGCCCCTCTTGCCCTCGACGCTGAGAACATAGTTGTAGAGCCGGAAAGTCTTATCGAGGCCGTAGTCCGGGTCGATGGCCTTCTCCGTGAACGCCACGGTGAGTCCTTCGAGTTCGGCATCATGGGTCAGGAAACTGAATGCAACTTGGTTGTGCATGGGGAAGGAGGCGTAATCGAAGCCTTGGTTGATTGGGTAGCTCGCCTTGATGTCCCCCAGGTGCCACTTACCAATGTGCCTGGTCTGGTATCCGGCGTTGCTCAACAGCTCGGCGATGGTGACCTCGTCACCCGGCAGGCCCACGCCTTCCGGCGGCGTGACCTTGGTGATGTGCATTCCGCTACGAAGTGCCAAACGGCCGGTCATGAAAGCCGCACGGGTCGGCGTGCAGATCGGCTCAGAGTACATGCGGGTAAAGGTGAGGCCCTCCTTGGCGATCTCGCCTATGTTCGGCGTGCGGCCGCCGCGGACCTTATCGAGGACCGGCATGCCGTACTCGCCGAAGGCCATGTCGTCGATCAGGATGTAGACGATGTTCGGGGGCTTGCCGCCGTTCCGCCCGCGAATCTCCGCGAGCCTCTTGTCGATCTCCTTGTCCTCCGCGGCCCACTGGTCGGCGTACTGGTGCAGGAGGACGTAATGCTCCGAGTCGTGCTGGATCGCCTGCGCCCAAGCGCTCGAACGATCGAGGGCTCCGCATAGCGCAGCTGTCACTGCGACAAGACCGAGAGCAAAGGCAGCAATCGTTGAAGAACGAGATTCTCGCACGAGGCCAACTCCCCAGTTCCATTGGCCTACTAGGCTGCCAAGTCTCCGGATCGGCTACTATCCGATGCAGGCCACTATTGTGCGATGCTGGCCAAACCAGCCATTATCTTTCCTGGGAGGGCGTATATCGGGAATGTTCGAGACAGAAGACCCGGGCGAGTTCCAGGCCTTCGTGGAACAGGCCGCGCCGGGTGCGCGCATCTCGGCACACGAAGGAGCGACGTTCTACGCGGGTGCGGAAGTTCGACGGCTGCCGCGATCGGCTATCCTCAAAATCGACACGGCGAACATGCGGGCGAGCATCGATCGTCCCGCCGGTTATCTTGGCTTCACGGTACCATTGAACGCACGCTGTGAGGTGGCAACCGGCGGAGGCTTGCAAGCCTTTGGGACCGGCGAAGCCCATATCCTCCACGCCGATGGGAGCTTCAAGTTCCAGCAACGTCGCCGTGGAAGCCTGTTCGGCATCAATTTCTTTCCGGAACTCCTGGAGAGTTTCGTGGCCAAGCTCAATGGGGAATGCGAGGGGCCAGAAGTTCGATTCCCCGATCGCCTCTCGTTTCATACCCCGGCGGGTCGGAGCTTGTGGCGCTATCTCGGCTTCCTCTGGAGCGAGGTGTCGCGCGGCTCCGGGGCAATGCGGTCACCGCTTGCAGCAAAGGAATACGAGGCGATGCTCCTGGCACTATTGGTGGTTGCCATAGACGAGCAGTCGAACGATGCGTTTCTGAGAATCGATGATGGGCCCTCCCCCGCCAAGATCCGGCATGCCGAAGACTTCATCGCAGCCAATCTCGGCGCCCCCCTCTCACTTTCCGATATCGCAAATGCTACCGGTATCCCGGTGCGGTCACTCACCCGCGCCTTCCACAAGCGTCATGGTATCGGTCCCATCACCTATCTTCGCCAGCTTCGCCTTGAACAGATTCATAGGGAACTTATCGGTGCCGATCCCATGGGTTGTACCGTGACTGAAATCGCGTTGAAGTATGGCTTCGAAAACCTCGGGAGGTTCGCGCAGCAGTACAGAGCCGCCTTCAAAGAGCTGCCTTCGACGACACTGAAAGCACACTGAAGACTAAACACTCAGGTTTATGCTCAGGTCTCATTAGGGTGTTGGCTGTGTGAAAGCGTTTGACAAGCCCTGACATGAGCAAAGCGGAACTAGCCCGCATTTCTCACACTCTCCACGGTCTGCGCGGCCCTGTCCGGCCAACAGGGAAGGAAAGCCGCGCGGCGCGATACCGTCTCATCGGGCAAGCGGCTTGACGCACCCTGTTGGCCGGACAGGGACGCCCAAAGGGTCGTGCCCAGGGCTGATTGTAGAAGTCGGGCGTCGGCCGCGTCGAAGGCCTTAACCGCAGCGATGGCTACGCTTTTCGGCCTTCTCCTAGCCGAGCGCCCGCCTGGGCACGACGCAGGCCATGGAGAGCGTGAGAAATGCGGGCTATTCAGTCATAGGCTGTTGGATTCCAGCCATGCTAGGGCAGACTGTCGATCCGAAGGCGGGAAACGGCGGACGGGGAGATTCATGACCTCCTGAAGCCGACGGACCTCGGAGTTCATGGCTATGTCGGCGAGTACGGCCACGCATTCAAGTTTGGCGCTCTGTGCGAGGCGTGCGCAAAAGCGAACGGACTCCGCCTCCTCGTCCCATCCCTCCAGTTCCGTCCAATCAAATAGTAAACCTCTCCGGCGATTCTCCGCGGTCAGCTTGTCGAATTCGGGCATGAACACTTGATAGTCATCCGCCCGGACCAGGCCCGATGCTTTGGCGACGAGGAGAGGTCTTCCGGGTTCTGGATTTAACTCGAGCATCGCTTTTCCCATTGACGAAGCCGAATGATATTCACCCGACTCAACGTGCGCATCAACAGAGCGGATGCTACAGCTGCAATGTTGGCAAATGTGAGTTCCCATCGGCTGCCAATTCTAACGCTATGTCGCATTCTGGCTACACCTTGCCGTGGCCGCCTCGGCGCCGCTATGTCCGCCTTGCTCCCAGTTCCGGACCTCTGGGCTCGAGAGGGCCGCTCCGCCCCGTATCCGGACGTGCGCAGCGATCAGGCCGCACGAGTATGACCCAGATGTATGGACCGGCTGCGCTTCGCAAGAGAGATTTCTGCAGGATATCGGAAGTCGCAGATATATATCCGGCCTGTTTGATCGGCTCGCGGGCCGTGGCCATGATGGGAATACGCATGCGCCATTGGTCTCATTAGCGGACCGGTTCGCTTGGAACCATTTGGGTCATCAGACTTCGGGTGCGTTTCTAGGTCCGTTACATGCTGTCATCTCGATCGCGAACTGGGTTGAGGCTGGGGCGGTTTAGACCGCCGTTGCCGCAAGCTGTTTCGCATCGAAGGTCTGGCCGTTCCTAAGCACGGACCAGGCAATGCACGCGAGTTTATTGGCCAGGGTTGAAATCCGAGTCATCATCTTCTCCCCCTGAATATGTTGCTCAGTTCACTGGCACCCTCGAGAACGATCGAGGAGACTGGACCGTCATGTTCTCGATACGAGACGCTGGAAGGGATAGCGCAAATTGCGCGAGATCAAGGCGGGCGGAAGCTTGACAAGGCTCCACGCACTGCTCGCGGCCGGCGTTCTGTTGTGGTTGCCGTGGTTTACGGCGGCGGAACTGCTGGCAGAGGCTGCACCGCCGCGCTTTGTCACCTCTGAAGCCTGCGTCACGTGCCACCAGGACGCCGCAGCCCAGTGGCGCGCCTCGCATCACGCCTTGGCTTGGCAGACGCCGGACGACGAGACGGTCCTGGGCGATTTCGACGACGCGCTCTTTCAACACGGAGGCGCGGCAACCCGCTTCACCCGTGACGCGGGTTCCTTCGTGGTGGAAACCGACGACGGGGACGGCCGCGCGCGGCGCTTCGAGGTCGTGGGGACCGCCGGAATCGCGCCCCTGCAACAGGTGCTGGTCGAGACGGAGCCCGGCCGCCTGCAGGCCTTCGACGTCGCCTGGGACGATGTCGGCAAGCGTTGGTACCACCTCTATCCGGAGCTCGCGCTGAGCCACGAGGACGGCCTGCACTGGAGCGGCCCCTACAAGAACTGGAACGGGCGCTGCGCCGAATGCCATGCCACCGGCTACGAGAAGCGCTACGCGCCAGAAACTCGCACTTATGCCAGCACTCAGGCGGAGATCGGGGTCGGCTGCGAGGCCTGCCACGGACCGGGCGCGGCCCACGTGGCCTGGGCCCGCGCGCCCGCGGCCTTCGCGCCGGCGGCATGGCAGGGCGTAGACGGGCGCGGTATGACCACGTCCTTCGATGACGCGGAAGCGGAGATCCAGCTCTGCGCCGGGTGTCATGCCCGGCGCGAGCCCCTGGGGTCGTCCAGCCCGCCGCCAGGCACGCCGTTCCACGACGCCTACCGCCTGGCGCTGCTGCGCGACGGCCTCTACCACGCCGACGGCCAGATCCGCGACGAGGTCTACGTCTACGGCTCGTTCCTGCAGTCCCGGATGTACGCCGGCGGCGTGCGCTGTTCCGATTGCCACGAGCCCCATGCTGCCACGCTCCGCGCCGCGGGCAACGAAGTCTGCACGCGCTGCCACGGCCCGGCCGGCAATCCGGACTTCCCCTCGCTGAAGCCTAGGACCTACGATGTTTCAGAGCATCACTTTCACGAGCCGGGCACCCCGGGCGCGCAGTGCACGAGCTGCCACATGATCGAGCGGGTCTACATGGGGATCGACGGCCGGCGCGATCACAGTTTCCGCATCCCGCGCCCGGATCTCTCCGCGGCCCTGGGGACGCCCAACGCCTGCACCGACTGCCATGGCGATCAGACGGCCGCCTGGGCCGCCGCCGAGGTGGCCGCGCGGTTTCCCGATAGCGCGCGCAGGGGTTCACACTTCGCCACCGCCTTTGCGGCGGCCCAGCAGCCGGGCATGCAACTCAAGACGATCGCCGCGCTGATCGAGATCGCCGCGGAGGACAGCCAGTCCGGCATCGTCCGAGCGAGCGCGCTCGAGACCCTCGCCCCCCATGCCTCGCCGGAGATCGCGCAACGGACCGAGGCCCTGCTGGCGGACGACGACCCCCTGGTCCGGGCCGCGGCGCTGCCGCTGCAGATGGCGGCGCCGCCGGCGCTCCGCCTGAAGCGGATCGCGCCGCTGTGGCTGGACCCGATGAGGTCGGTGCGTATCGAGGCCGCGCGCTACGCGCTGGACCTGGCAGACGCCCCCTTGCCGCCGTCGGCTGCCCTGGCGCTGCAGGGCGCGATGCGTGAGTACCAGGACTCCCTCCTGGCCAAGGCGGACTTCCCCGAGGGGCAGATGGTCATGGCCGGCACCGCCTTGACAGCCCGCCGCTTCGAGCAGGCCGAGCGGGCCTTCGCCGAGGCCGCGCGGATGGACCCCCAGATGGTCGATGCCTGGTTCATGGTCGCCCGCCTGCGCGCCGCCCAGGGCGACGCCGCGGGAGCGGAGCAGACACTTAAGCGCGGACTGAAGTTCAATCCCGGTAACGCGGTGCTGTCGCGACTCTTCGGCGAGATCCGTGCCTCCACGGGCAGCCCGCAAGGCGAACCCTGACGGTCACGAGGCGACCATGGAACCAATAACTGAAGGACGGAGACACTGGCGAGCAAACCGGCCGGTGGGCGGATTTCGCGAGACAATAGGGCATGTTACTGAAATCGTTACCATAGTCTGCATGCAAGCCAGATTACCGCCTTCCCGATCCGTCCAGCAGACCATCGAGCGAAGCGCCTGTAGCGCGGAATTGCGGCAGCCATGGGCGCTTCAGTCTCCGAAGAATTTTTACATGCCATCCACCAAGGAGGAGGTTTGAGAATGCCATCCCTAAGACGAGAGATATCCCGGCCCATCCTCCTCCATCTGGTGCGCAGCGGTCTCGTTGCGGGCCTGCTGTTGGTCGCCATCACTGCCTTCGCCGCGGACGCCATCGTCGCAACAGAATCGCCGGATTGGCTGCAATTGAGCCTCGGCCTGTTCGGCGGATTGGCCCTGTTCCTGTCCGGTCTGCAGATGCTGTCGGAGGGAATGACCAAGGCCGCCGGCGACACCATGAGAGTGGTGCTGGCGAAGCTCACCACCAACCGTTTCGCGGGGGCCGTAACCGGGGCTTTCGTCACCGGTGTTCTCAACTCGTCGACCGTGACCACCTTGCTGGTGGTCGGCTTCATCAGCGGCGGCCTGATGACCCTCACCCAATCCGTCGGTGTGATCATGGGCGCCAATATCGGCAGCACCGTCACGGCCCAGCTGCTGGCCTTCGATCTGTCCGCCTACTCGCTGGGTCCGGTCGCCCTGGGCTTCTTCATGGTGTTCAGCGCCAAGCGCGACAAGGTGAAGTACTACGGCATGATGGTCATGGGCATCGGCCTGGTGTTCTACGGCATGGGCCTGATGGGCGACGCGATGACGCCGCTGCGCAGCTTTGCGCCCTTCTTGGAGATCCTGGAAGGCCTGGAGCGGCCGGTCGCCGGCATCGTCGCCGGAGCCGTGTTCACCGCCATTGTGCAGTCCTCCGCCGCCACGGTCGGCATCGCCATCGCCATGGCGAGCGAGGGGCTGTTAGCCTTGCCAGCGGGCATCGCCCTGGCGCTCGGCGCCAATATCGGCACGGCGGTGACCACCGGTCTTATGGGATTGCTCAGCAGCAAATCGACCGAAGCGGTGCGGGCGTCGGTCGTTCATGTTCTCTTCAACGTCATCGGCGTGCTCATATGGCTGCCCTTGATCTGGCTGCTGGTGGAGATCGCCGTTTGGGCATCGCCGTCGAGCCCCGAGCTGACCGGTTCGGCGCGGGCGGCGTCCGAGGTGCCGCGCCAGATCGCCAACGCCAACACGCTCTTCAATGTCATCAATACGGCGCTGTTCATCGGCTTCGCGGGCCTGTTCGCCCGCGCCGCCGAGTGGCTGGTTCGCGAGCGCGCACCCAAGGAGGGCGTCATCATCGAGCCCGAGTTCTTGAATGAGGCGGCGCTTTCGGTCCCCGCCGTGGCGCTCCAGCAGGTGCGGCTGGAATTCGGCCGTCTTGGCGAGATCGCACTCGGGATGATGCGTGACGTCGTCCCGGCTCTTCAGGATCGTGACATGAAACGGCTCGAAAACATCGCCCGTCGCGACGACGAGATCGATGTCCTCGAAGAGGAGATCCTGAAGTACCTCGGCAGGGTTCAGAAAGGCACCCTCACGGACGAGGAAAGCCTCGAGTACCGGGGACTGATAACGGCGACCGACAATCTGGAGAGCCTGGCGGACGTGATCGAGACCGACGTCGTCGATCTGGCCCGAAAGGCCGCCCGCGTTATGTCCGCGCAGAGTGACGAAACACGTGCGATGTTGACGGCGCTGCACGCAGCCGCGCTCGAATCCCTGGAGCATGCGGTCCGGGCGGTCCGGGACAAGGACCAACGGGCGGCCGAATCGGTGCTCCTGATGAAGGACAGTATTCGAGATCAGGCCGAGCGCCTGTTGGATCGAAAGGCCGCGCGACTGGATTCGGAAGACACCGATTACCTCGAGCTCGTACGGCTGGAGATGGCTTTCGTAGACCAGATGCGCCGCATCTACACCCTGGCCAAGCGGATAGCGAAGGACGTGTTGCCGCCTGTGCTTGCAAGAAGCGAATAAGGTTGTGCTCTAGGGCCTGTTGACACTCACGGCGTGCTCCTGGCGGGAGCGCATTTGCGCCGGGGCCAGGAGCGGGAGGCGCCGTGGGGTTGGGCCCCACAAGTCCTTCCGCGACGCCGCCCCGGCGCAAAT